>JBILGL010000622.1:0-2808 GCA_044351075.1 Isosphaeraceae bacterium
CTGATAAGGAAGTCAGGCCAGAACCATGAAGCCGTCAGAGGTGGCAGGATGCCGACCGACCTGGCTATTAATCAAGTTGAAATGCCTTCAAGCCTGACTCCTCAACGGTGTCTGGTGGCTTTGTTTCTATCTTTCATCTGCTCTGGCTGCACGGCTCCACTAAGCACGGGAGCAGCCGGTGCCGGCGGAGCGCTGGGCGCTGCGACAGGAGCAGCACCTGCTCAGCCAGCGACACTCTGGAGCTTCCTGGGCCTTTCCAAAGCCCAGAAGGCGGCCTGCCTGCAAGAAATCTGTAATAATCCTCTGTTGGGTCCGGCCAGCAATGCCATGCTGGCACCGATGTCGCTCATGACGGGCGGCCTTTTCTCTGGCCTCTGCCCACCGAGCTCGGCTTTTGGTCAGGGTGGATCGCCTGCTCAGCAGGTGGCCAGTGCTGTTGCTGCCGACGAAGCCTCAGCCAAGGAACGAGTGGCCGCCGTAGAATATCTTGCGACGGTTGATTGCCATTACTGGCCTGATGTGGAAGAGGCGATCATTGCCTCTCTGCGAGCTGATAAAAATGAATGTGTGCGGTATGCTGCGGCGAAGGCCTTGATTTCAGGATGCTGCTGTGGAAAAAAAACGATCGAGGCTTTAACGATTGTCGTCAATCGATCGGATAAAGACGGAAATCCTTCCGAGAATTCGGATCGAGTTGTTGCAGCGGCCTGCACGGCACTTCAGCGCTGCCTGGCCGTTTACTGCGACGAAAAACCACTGACTCCGGAAGAGCTTCCTGAAGCACTGCCAGAAGAGCCCGCCGGCCGTGAACCTGCGACAGCAACAACAGACACCAATTCCGGAAATGGCTTTGCCACCGAGCTGGCGCGACTGCCGGGCCCTTTGCCTGCGGATGTGACCAAGAAAGCGGTTGATCCGGCCTCGCTGGCAATTCCGCCAAAGATTCGGGCCTATTATCGCGTCAAACTGGCTTCGAAGCCACGTGAGGATGTGATTATTGAATCATTCCAGACGCTGCGTTTGGCTGTCGCGACGAAATACTGGCTTGGCACATCAACCATGCCGCCTGGTAGCCAAAGTGTGGCATCCATCGTGGAAAAAGCTGCGACGATTGCCCCGACCGGCATTAAGCCTCTCACACGCGACCAGGTTCTTAATTCACCTGATCCATTTCCAGCCGCAACTCAGCCTGATTATTATCCGCCGTTGCCGCCACTGGAATCACCTGTTTTGCAGGATATGCCTGTCGAGATCGAAACAAAGCCGGTTGAGCCTCGAACAGTGAAGATACCCAAAGCCACGATTGAACCGATCATTTTGAGCAACCCATCTACCTCCGTGAACCGGCCGCCTGCTCCGTGATGGCAGGCTTGTGAATTCCTCAATGAAATTCTGGCACGGATGGTGATTCGGAGTGAGTGTTTGGTTATTTCAGCATGATCAGGTTTTCAGCATTCGGGTGATTGATTTGAAAAAATGAACGGTTGCATTTGACCAGATGAATTCATAGGTCATAGTAGATTGGTGAAGTGGATTCTGAGACGAGCTGATATCATGTTCGCCGAAGGATTGGGAGTTGCATTGATTGCTCAGTGAATTGATAGAGACTTTGCACAGCCAACATGTACAACTCAGATTTCGACGAACTTCTGGCTGAAATACCTGGCGACAATCCGGCTGGCCAGCCATTGGACTATGTCATCAAGGCTCGGCTTGATGATGATCGCAAAGAGATCGATCCATCGCTTTTCGACGAGAACGATCCTCAGCGTCCGGAAGAGCCGAAATATGCGGATTGGGAAGATATCGTTGAGCTGGCCAGCCAGACGCTGATCAACCAGACGAAAGATCTGAATCTGGCTGTGCGACTGGTGGAAGCGGTCACCCGGCTGCAGGGCTTTCCAGGGCTTGCCCAGTCCCTTTCATTTTTATTGCAATATGTTCGTCGATGCTGGGAATACACTTATCCTCTGCTGGAAACAGAAGAGGATCTTGAAACGCGAGCTGGCCCGTTTAACTGGCTTGCAGAGGCTGAGCGAGGTGCTCGGTTCCCAACCACTCTGCGAATGATGCCGATCATCTCGACCTATGAAGGTCGTGCCAGTGTGCTGGACTGGATGAATTCCCGAAAGCCTGATGCAAAAATTACATTTGATGACATCAATCAGATGATGTCAGAGATGGACCCGCAGGTCGCCTCAGATAACCTTCAGGCCCTGAGCGACTCTCTGGAAACCATCAGCGAATTGCAATCAACGCTTGATGATTATATGGGCCCTTATGCCCCCTCGCTAGTGGGGCTGAGAAAATCTGTGGAAGAGTGCCACGGAATTGCCGATGGCATTGCCAAAAAATTACGCCCTGCTGGATTTGATACTTCTGAACCTGAATCAGAATCTACTGAAAATGGCGAGAGTGGCGGGTCATCTTCAATTGGCGGTGGTATCGGCAATTGGAATCCGCAATCGGCAGTGTCTGCGAGGAATGCAATTTATGCGCAGCTACGACAGACAGCCGAACTTCTGATTCAGCTTGAACCTCATAGCCCCATTCCTTACCTGATTCGAAAAGCCGTTGAGCTGGGCGAGCTTTCTTACCCTCAACTCATGAACAGACTGGTGGAAGACCCGACCGTGCTGATGCAAATTCGAAAGGAGCTTGGACTGCCGGAAGAATAAGCGTCAAAGTGATTCAAGTTGAATGGGATGGATATTGTAAATTTGTATTAACTTTTGAAACTTCTGTGCCCTGAATCATTGATTTTCCAGCCGTGATAAAAACAAAAAATATTTGCCATTGACGAAATTA
>JBILGL010000623.1:0-2805 GCA_044351075.1 Isosphaeraceae bacterium
AACGTGGTGCACAAACCAGGCGAGTTTCACCGGCCCAGATTTTTGAAGCCACCGAGGCCGATCACGACGAAGTGGGCCAGGTTCTTGTTAATACGATTCGAAATATTGATCGTGACCGTTACTATACTTCTTTAATTGATCCTGACTATAAACCTGATCATCGTCTCATTGCCCGTGTTTCCGGCCGGATGGCTGGTCATTTACTGCTGACTCGCAGATCAATCAGTTTCGACTCAGTCTCGTTGCCTGCGGCCGGTCTGGTGGGGCTTTCCACCGTTCCTGAGTTTCGTGGTCGTGGCGTAGCTGAGCAGCTTATTCGTCATGCGGCCCGCAAAGCTGATCAGACGAATACTTCGCTACTGGCTCTCAGTGCAAAAGCGACAGATCCGTATGAGAATCTGGGCTGGGTTACGGTTGGTGACTGCCATTCCGTATCCGTCTCATCCCGGAATTTGCCAACCGAAGAGAAGCTTCAGGTTGAAGTGGCTCGTGGCGGCTGGAATGTCAGGCCGTGGCGTCAGGTAGAGCTGACAGACCTGATGCAGATTTATGACCAGCTTCATACCTCTCGCTACGTCGGCTCGGTGATTCGAAGCGAAGCCTATTGGCGATGGCTTGTGGGCATGAAGATGGCCCATGCCGTATGGGTCGCCTGTCAGGGTGATCACGTACGCGGCTATGCCTTTGTCAAAGACCATCATGTGCTTGAAATTGGTGCTGATCCGCAGCATCCTGAAGCTTATGATATGCTGCTCTGCCGCATTCGGGCTGAAAGCCTTGAGAGGGCTTATCCTGATGTCCTGCTTGATGTTCCGCCCACTCACAGCGTTTTGAGTCATCTGGCGGACTGGCCGAATCTTGCCCGTACAAGCGTTTCCAACCCTGGCAATATTCAGCCGGGTCATCTGATGATGAAGGTGGTCAATATCGACGTCTTCCTGAATCAGATTGCTCCTGAGCTGCATCGTCGGGCACTGGCAGCGAAGGTCAGCTCTGGCGAGCTGGGAATTGCTGTTGGCTCTAATCGCTGGACGCTGCGATGGGATGAAAAATCGCCGATGGCAGTTGAGTGCGGAAGAAGCGGTCGGAAAACGATCACCCTGGGTGAAAAAGCCTTCCTCCGGCTGGTCATGGGTCAGGAATCAATTGAAACGCTTGCACTTGCCGGTTTGGCCACATTCCAGCATACATCCACGGCAAGCATCACTGAAGTTCTCTTTCCTCGGCGTTCGATCTGGCGATCCACCCTTGATCGCTACACCTATTGATCATGCCAAAGCAGGGCGAACTGAACATTCATTCTCACCCCGGCCCGTGCCGGGGTTTTATTTTGAATGTCTTTTACTCCTGGCCATCCTCGTTATAAAACCAGCCATTAATCAGCGCGAATTTCAATAATTCCACACGTGATCGAAGGCCAAGCTTTTCAAACGAGCGACGCTTGTAAGTATCAACTGTTTTGATACTCAGCTTCATATTATTCGCCACTTCTTTCATCCCATAGCCGGATGCCAATTGCCTCAGCACTTCGGTCTCGCGTTCGCTCAGGTCTTTTGTCTGAGAAAGAATCTGGTTCTTCGGGCGTCTGAGAATTCCGCCGATGACTGATGAAATCAAGGCAGGGTCAAGATACATCTGCCCTTCGGATACGCACCTGATGGCATGCAGAATCTCATTCACAGGGGCTCGCTTGAGCACATAGCCTGATGCCCCTGCATCCATGATGGCTTTCACAAAACCATGTGTTTCATGAAATGAAATGGCCAGCAATTTAGTTCCAGGTTTGTTTTTCCTCATGATTTTCATCGTTTCCACGCCATTTAGCTCGGGCATGGCCACATCCATCACAACAACATCAGGCTCTTTTTTGACTGCATTTTCAATCGCATCCCGGCCATTATTGCATTCAGCAACCACCTTCATATCCTCTTGTGAATTAATCGCAGAGGCCAGGCCTGCACAAACGATCGGATAATCATCCACCACCATGACTTTGAGATTTTGCATGTTCGTTATTCTCCCATCCTGACGGTTTGAGACGTTACAGATTATTGACAGTGCAGTAAGGCACATTCAGTATTGACCTTACTGAAATGTTGACGTTAGGTCATTTTTGGTAAGTCGATTTTTTCTACAACCGGCGACAAGAATTTCATCTCACCAATCCACTCAATCAGAATGTCACGAACGAGCTTGCAGCAGATATTTCAAGATTTGTCAGATTTCAATTCAAAATATCAGGTTTAATTGAGCCATCAGATCAGAAAAAAGCGGGAATTATCGGGACTTATTCGCTCAATGTCATATTTGATTACAAATGAATTACATAAAAAATCCCGTAGAATTTTTCTACGGGATTTGAGTGTCGCTGACGTTCGCTATTTGTCAAAAATCAGGCGTTGCCCTGACCTTCGGCAAAGGCTGAGTCAAAAAGCCGACCGGCGGCCGGGAATCGAAGAACCCGCTTGACGAATGAAGCGGCTTCTTCAGCGCCGAATTCACGGTCCATGCCTGGGTCTTCCCACTCGACTGAAAGCGGGCCGTCATAGCCAATCCGGTTCAGTTCACGCGCAATCTCTTCGAAGTCAACCTGGCCGCGGCCCGGCGAGCGGAAGTCCCATCCGCGGCGTGCATCGCCGAAGTTCAGGTGGCTGCCAAGAATGCCTGATTTGCCGTCCAGCGTGCGGGCGGCATCTTTCACGTGAACGTGATAAATGCGTGTCGGGAAGGCCCGGATGAACTGGACAGAATCCACAAACTGCCAGTGCAGGTGGCTTGGGTCGAAATTGAATCCGAATTCTGGCC
>JBILGL010000120.1:0-9586 GCA_044351075.1 Isosphaeraceae bacterium
CGATAAAGCCAACGCATAGAGTCGCCATGCCCCAGACGACCAGCTTTCGCTCGCCATATTTCGTGATCATTTTTCGAATCAGAAAGCCCTGGGCAAACGCCCCGACAATCCCCGAAAAGGCGAATATCAGCGACGCCTCACTGGCGCTAAATTGCATGCGGTGCTTCAAAAACAGGCTGATGGTGCTTTCAAAATTAGACCACCCCAGCGTCAGAAACGCTGTAGCCAGCACCAGCAGGCTGATCCGGCGGTCGCCCAGCACAGCCCTCAGCCCAGCCCGGCCAACCACCCTCGCCTCGCCGCCATGCTCGCCCGGTCGCCGGCTCTCCGGTAGCTTACGCAAAACAATGATCCAGGCAGTCATCGAAAACATAGCCGCCGCCAGAAATGGCAGCCTTACAGCTGAATCAGCCGGTGTAATCCCTGCTAAAATCCCGCCCAGTGCCGGCCCGATGATAAACCCAAGGCCAAAAACCATGCCCATCAGCCCAAGCGATTTCGACCGTTCCTGCGGCGATGTCACGTCGGCAATATAGGCCTGGGCCACCAGAATATTACCGCCCGAGGCTCCATCCAGCATCCGGGCCAGCAGCATCAGCTCAAATCGCTGCGTCAGTGCCAGAATCAAAAACCCGATCGTCGTGCCAATCTGGCTCGCCACCAACACAGGCTTGCGGCCAAACCGGTCGCTGAGTCGCCCCAAAATCGGCGCAGCAAAGAGCTGGCAAAATGGATAGGCCGATTGTAAAAAGCCAATCTGTCGGGCCGAAAAACCGGCCGAGTCGGCGTAGAGCGGCAGCAGCGGCACCACCAGCGAAAACCCAATCAGGTCAACAAGCAAAATCAGCAATATCAGCTTGAGATACGCTTTATTTGTTGTTTTTTCAGACGGATTTGCCGCTTTCAGGCCATCTTTTGAATCAGGTGCGTGCATGGTGCTCTGCTGGATGGGCGATCAGGAGGAGTTCTTGGAAGGCGTGCCTGTTTTTACAGGCTTTTATGATTGATTCGGCAAAAGTGGCGTGGCTGATTCTTCTGCCAGATTCATGCGGCTGGCGATGCGGTCTTCCCGCATTTTATCGGCCAGATCCTTTACTTCGTTCAGCAGCAGGCCCTGCGTTTCAATGACTTTATATTCCACCGAAAAAGCGGCCAGGCTCATGATAATCACCGCCACCGCAGCAATATGATGATACATGCTCTGCTGAGGCATCTGCACCGGGTATTCCCGATGCACCCATGCCCCCAGCCAGGCGGCGATGGCCACCATCGTCATGGCCCTGAATTCCCACTTGAAGCCTTTACGCTTATTGGCTTTGGATCGTGCCAGAATCTCATTCGGCATGCGGTAGATCTCTACCACCTCACGCACCCACCGATTTGTGCCCATCATATAGGTATAAACGATGGAATGCACCAGCAGGCTGAACATAACGGTGCCAAGGGCAATCAGAAAATGCACGCCCAGAGCCTGATCATGCCGCTGCGGGCCATTGGCAACCGATACAATGCCAAGCACATACGACGCTGCCAGCAGCGACAGATTCGTCACGGCAAGGCTCAAAAAAATGCGTTTCATGATTTATTTTGCTGGATTTTCAAAATCTTGTTTCAGCCTCAGCGTGCCAGCTCGGCGAAAAATCGTGAGCCCGCCCGAATGCCACGATGAAAATCAGCGATCGAGAATTTCTCGTTCGGCCCGTGCAGATTGTCGTCGTTCTGGCCCCAGCCGAGCAAGAGCGTATCGACCTTTAATAGATCTTTAATCAGCCCGACAACCGGGATCGAGCCCCCCTCTCTCACCATCACCGGCGGATTATCAAACGCTGCCGCGATGGCCCGCCGCGCTGCGGCCATGCCGGGCGTATCCGTCGCCACCACTACCCCCGGCGCACCATGATGCTCAATCACTTCAAAAGTCACTCCCGGCGGGCACACCTTTGCCACATGTTTGCGGAAGAGATCGGCAATCACCTTGTTATCCTGATCCGGCACCAGCCGGAAGCTCAGCTTCGCCCCCGCCTTTGCCGGCAGCACCGTTTTCGGCCCTGGGCCACTGTAGCCGCCCCACAGGCCATGCACGTCGCAGGTCGGCCGGGCACTCTTGCGCTCAAGTGTGCTATAGCCTGCCTCGCCAAAGACTTCCTTCAAGCCAAGGTCACTTTTCCACTTGTTTTCATCGAAGGGCAACCGGGCAAATTCGGCCCGCTCCCAGTCGGCCAGTGGCTTCACGGCATCATAAAACCCATCAATCGCCACCCGGCCTGTTTCGTCGTGCAGGCTGGCAATGATCTGACAAAGCGCATTGAGCGGGTTTTTCACCGCTCCGCCAAACATGCCGGAATGCAAGTCATTCTTCGGCCCATGAACGTGAAGCTCCAGATAACAAAGCCCCCGCAGGCCATAAGTGACGGCCGGCTGCCCCGGTGCCCACTGGCTGCAATCAGAAATCACGGCATAATCGCAGGCCAGCTCGGCGGCACGCTCAGCGAAGAAATGCTCCAGATTCGCCCCGCCCACCTCTTCTTCACCTTCAATCACATAAATCACATTCACCGGCAACCCGCCGCCGGCTTTCATCCAGGCTTCCGTCGCCTTCAGATAGGTATAAAACTGACCTTTGTCGTCCGTCGCGCCCCGGGCGTAAATATTGCCGTTCTTCACCACCGGCTCAAAGGGCTCGCTATCCCAGCCATCGGCCTTTTCGGCAGGCTGAACGTCGTAATGGCCATAAACCAGCACCGTCGGCTGACCGGCCACCACCGGCGACCGACCCAGCACAATCGGGTGACCGGCCGTCTCAACCAGCGCAGCATCGATCCCGCTGGCTTTCAGATCATCACGCACAAATTCGGCTGCGCGGCGGGTGTCGGCATTGTGAGCCGGCTGTGCACTGACAGAAGCAATACGAATCAGCCCCTTGAGCTCCTCTTCAAACCGGCCGCCATGCTCCTTCAGATAACCATCCACACGGCTCCAGCGATTTTCTACGGATGAGTCACTCATGATCGTTCGCGACAGCCCTCTTTTGCAGGTGTTGCCAATCTGTTAGCAGTCGAATTTCCATCACTATAACAAAATGATAGACAAAAAATCAGGCATGGCTATGACCAAAAAACAGCCTGACCTTGATGTAAGCAAATAAACAGCATCAGTCCGGGAAACTGGCAGAAAAAATCGTCACAAGCCCGCCCCGGGCTTATCTCTCCGGTCCCGGTTGCCGATAACTAAGATGACGAGTCGGGAGGATCCTGGCCAGCAGTTGCCCAGGGAAGGGGCAAGACCATGAAAATCAGCATCAATCGCATTTATCGCCAGATCATCGCCACCGTCTTTGTGGCCACGGCACTCATCCTGCCCACCTGCGGCATGCTTTGGTGGGCCTGGACATTAAATCGCCCAGGGCATGTGCGCGACGTCGAAGTGCGTCTCTCCAAAATGCTCGGCATGCAGGTCGGGCTTGAGGCAGTGCGATACCCCCGCCCCGGCGAAATGGTGCTCATGCATCCCGTTTTCCGTCAGGAAGAACCGCGCGGCAAAGTTTTTCGCGAGGTCGCCCGGGCTCGCTATATGGTCGTCCGAGAAGAAGACGAACAGGTTTTTGTCGAAGCCTCTGAAATGACCCTCATGGCCGACCATGCCGAAAGTGCCATGTCCCGCCTGGGCAGTCTTTTACAGAAAACGCCAACAGCCGGTGAAACAGCCACCCGCCTGAACTTTTCGGTTGATACTTGCCATCTCCTGATCGATGAATCAGCCGCCGGCAAGCCGTCTGAAAGCAGGTGGCAGCAAGTCGCCGGCTGGCTGGAAAACAGGCCCGATCAGGCCATTATTCAGGCCAGCGGCTGGTCATCCACCGGACCCAAACCAAGCCGATGCGAGCTGAAACTGGCCCGCAGGCGAAGCGGCGAAAAAGCCACGACAAGCATCGAAATCGCCACCATGGAAGGCCCGCCCCTTCCCGCCACCATCGCCGACCCTGTTTTTCACGCCACCGGCTGGCTCGGCGAAAAATCGCTGATTCAGGGCCAGTTTCGCTTCACCCAAATCGAGAATGCCCCATGGCAGGCCGAATTCAGCGGCACACTTGATCAGATTGATCTTTCCAAAGCCGTCACTGGCCGTTTTGGCCCACACCGCATTTCTGCAACAGGCCGCATTAATCTGACAAAAGCCCTGTGGGGCGATCGCCCTGGCCAGGGCAGTGGCTGGAAAGAGATTGAAGGCGACCTGACGGCAGGCCCGGGCACCGTGAGCCACGGCATGCTGCTTTCGATGGGCCAGCAGATGAAGTTTCGGATTGTGCCGGAATGGATTCGCGCCTCCAAGCCCGGCGAGATTGTTGAATTCGGCTCGCTTGGCCTGCAATTTTCGCTGACGGAAGATGGGCTCGTCAAATTCAGTGGAGCCTGCGGCCCCGACTTCGGTAGAGACGTCGTGGCCACCTCCGGCGGTAAAGATCGGCCCCGGCCCATCGTGGCCGCCCCTCAGGGCATCGTCACCGTGCGTGGCCTGATTAAAACACTCTTCCCCGTTGATTTCGCCCAGGCCGATTTTCTCGTCCCTTCCACCCGAGCCTCGCAGGCCCTCCAGCGCTATCTGCCAATGCCCGCCGACCGCCCCGGCCCGGCTGAAATCATGCCTGCGAGTCATCAGTGAGACAAAATCGAATTGCCCTAAAAGGGGTCATTTCACTTTTATTTGACATAAGATATTTTAAAAAAGTAACTTACATCATTTATTTTTAGGTTTGATGAATACATGCTGAAATAGTAATATTGAAAAGAATGTTCATGAAATCACTACATAATCAATTTAGAGTTTATCAAATTAAAATGATCCCTTATTGATTGCAGTTAAAAAAAGTAGAATGAACCTTATTGATTGAACGTACGTCAACCAATAACACCCCTGGAATGCCCGAAGCTACTCACTTAATTTCATCCCACATTGGTGCCACTTCCTTTGAAACGAAACATCAGTGGCGGCCTGATCCTGGGCGGCCTGATATAACTCTCGGATATCTCCGTCTTAGCAATTGACACACAGTCAAACGGCATTTATTTTGATGGGCTGACAAGCCTCTCAGAAATTGCCGCCGAAGCGTTTTGGCAAAGACAGGGCAACCTGAACCTGGGTGGCTTGAATACGATCTCTGAGAACGCGGCCAGGTCTCTGGCAAAAAATCAATGGGACCTGGTAATGACAGGGATCGAGTCAATGACCGAACAAGCCCAACAGGCCATCACAAAACACCAACAAGTTGCTCATGATAATGTACGATTGGAATCAAAAACCAATAGGAAATCCCGGAAGAAATAGAATCCGGATAAACTCGAATAAAGTAAATGCCCTGATCCACGCAATTCAAATCACTCCAAGCTCAAAATAGAAGGCCAGACAGATGCCAACAATAAATATCACCGAAATGAACACCATTCGTGACAACCTTAGGGTTCTGGCCTCATTTGATGGTCACCGGGGCCTGGGGGGAAAGGGTGCCAGGAAGCTCCACATCAACACGGAAACTGGCGTGTTTGGCACCAAAGATGGCTACCTTCGGAATATTTTTCAGCGTCATGATGAAGACTCGTTGCTGCATCCAGACACGATAGCAACAATAAAACAAATGTTCGAGAACGCCATTAATTTTATGAAAAACTATACAGATATGGATAAAGAACGTGATGCAACGCGCAAACTATTATTTGATGGATTCCGAGGTCTTGTCTATCTCGCACACCACGGTTATAGATCACGAAATAATTATGGAGCACTTAAGGAAATGATCAAATCGATTATGAAAGCTTTGAAGGCTCCTCTCGCAAGCATCATTCAGAAAGGCCTTACAGACCAGCTTTGGTTCGAAACTGGCGTACAGGTTTTAAAGCGTGCGACATTTTCCCAGTCTGATTTTCTTCATGACCCAATGGGTGGAATTTGCTGGGGTATTTGCATGGATTGGTCTCGCCGAATTCTAGTCAAGAATAAATTTTCATTTGATTCTTCCAGTAAACAGAACGAATGGGACCAGATTATAGCAGAGGTAGTAGCATATCAGAAAACGCAATTAAAACTTCAATTGGATGAAATCCGGGCCAAGGTTGAACAAAACCCCGCCCTTACCACTACCAAAATGAAAATGATAGAAAAGTCCCGACTCATCGCGCCTTTTGAGAAATTAGCGGAAGAGAAACTTGAAATCAATAAAGCTACTATTCGGAATCTTCGATATCAAAAAAAAGGCATCTATCAGTCTCTTGCACAATATACCCAACGCATCGACGAAAACACACACATAAGAATCGATGAGACTAAAATAATCTCTGAAAAAATCGCTAAACTTCAAGAATACAGGTATGAATGCGAATCCAAACTGAATGGAACTTTCAAATACATAGTTACGAATTGGTTAATAAATGAACGAGAAGTGATACCTGAATTTAGTGCTAAAGAGAAAGATAATTTCAGAAAAGCCATCACTCTAATCGACAATGCCGTTGATAAAATAGGCAACATTGCTCCGATCACAAAAGCAGCCGAAAAGTTTGCGAGAATGGAATGTGTTGAAAAAGATAAATTCGAAGTTCCGGATCCAATTGTCTTATGCCTGAAGGATCAATCAGATTTCAAGAATTACATTGAACCAATGATCAAAAGCTGCCTTGCCGGCATGACAGGCATTACGCCCAAGGCTTTTCATTTCAGTTTCCGTTCCGGTAAAAACTATGCCGGTATTGATAACTCTGTATCTCATGCGATTGCATTCTCACAAGATCCGGTTACAAACACCTATTACGCCATGGATCCTAATTTTGGCGAGTTTTCCAGTCAGACCGTAGATGGGTTGGTTTTTATCGTTTGTGTACTTTTAAGCTATTATTCATTTTCTTGTAATATCAAAGTTATTGAAACCGCAACCATCAGCTTGACAGACATCCCTTGATCCATTCTCGAAATGATGCAACCTGAAATCACAATCTTAAGCCTATATGATCTGATTGTTGAACTATGGAAATAGCTCCAAAGCAAAAAGGGGACATTCTACTTTTATTTTACAAAAGAAAAAAGGGGACATTCTACTTTTATTTTACATAAAACAATATAAGTTATACAGCAAAAAAGGGACATTCTACTTTTACTACACATAAAATAATAGAAATTTACATCATTTATTTTTAGGTTTGATGAATACATATTTAAATCGTAATATGAATAACAATGTTCATCTAAATCAATATATAAAATTAGTTACAGTTAATAACATTAGAATGACCCCTTATAAATCCCGATTTTCTCTATGTATCAAGTTTAGATGAAAAAGGGTGGAATTTCAGAACATCTCTTTTTCTGGCAGTCACGACAAGATGCATTTCACGGGTTAGATTCAAAGCTGTGATGAATACCACTGATGCTGATTCTGTGTAAGAAGGCTACGGCGATATTGGATTTGCTGGAATAGAGTGAGAAGAGCTTGGCAAAGTGCTCGCCGGCCGTTTTTATGTCGTTACAGCGAAATTCGCCGTAATTCGGATCAAAGATCAGGCAGGCACTATGGCCAAGCGAGGGATTGAAGCTTAAACCAAGGGCGTGACCATCTCTATCGTTGATGTTGCCATAGCCGTCGATCTTTTCTGCCTTCCAGCTAAACAGATAGGAAAAGGCTACCTGATCCGTTTTCCCTGCGAGTACCCTTTCATTCACGATCCGATTTTTATCTATATTGCACTGATCCATCATCCACTTCAAATCCGTTGAAAAAGCAGTAAAATCCATCATATAAAATTTGCCAAGAGTATTATCTCGTTTTGATCCGAGAGTAATACAATCCACTTTAACAACTCTACACTTGTCAAAGATACCAGCCATCGCTTCTATATAATTATATTGCTGCTGTTTATACTGCTGATCGTTCGGATCAGGCTTAAGCGGATTGAATTTCAGCAGGTTCTGGGTTGTCGGTTGGAATTGATTCTGGGGCTTATTGTAATATCTGATTACATCGCCGATTCTTTTACCATTATTTAATATATCTTCCTGCTGATGCATGATCGCATACATTTCATCGCCTTTGTTTTTGAGCCTCTGGCGATCGGGATTTTTATCTTCTCTTGTTTCAAAATAGCGAATCAGGTAATCTTTGGCCTGATCGCGAGTGGCAAACCTGCTCATGAAGTTCAAGGGGGGCGAGTTGCCGAAGATTTTTTGATTAAGAGAATCGAGTAAATGTGGTGTCTTAAGAAGGATCTCAACAGATTTTTCCAGATCAGAGCTGTACTCTAACCGTTTGAGAGCCAGGTCGCTCTGCGGATTTTGGTCGTGACGAGACGACATGATCGACTGTTTATTATGCAATACGTTCCGCACGCCCCACTTGGCGGCAATACCGAAACAGATGCCATCACCCAAATATTCCTTATCAATATAAGTGGCCTGGCCGTAGCCGACATTCCGGAAAGTCACGTGCGGCATGACCTCACCAGAGTAAACGGTCGTAAAATTTGCAGCACCGATGATCGCCTCCTCAAGCACGTGGTCGAAGTGGGAACGGCAGCGGCTAAAAGTGCGATCAAGAGCTTCCATCCGGCCACCGTAGCCATTAACGATCAGGTACCGAAAGCCCCTGAGTGCTTTAAAGATATCCACTCTCAGGCCACTTTCAAAAGGGCCGTTGAATACTAGCAGGCTGATGGCTTCTTTAAAGAGATTTTCAATCGAGTCGCGGTTATGTTTCTCGATAAGCGAAACGCCAGCCGTAATCGTGCGTTTAAAGGCCGAGCCTCGGCCTTCATCAACGGAGAACCTGCCGTTGTTGTGGATGTGGAGCTTTTTGGCACCTTTACCTGTCAGGTGGTCAGCTTGGTCAAAACTCGCCAGAACTTTCAGGTTTTCGCGGATCGTATTTGGATCATAATTTATGCGAGGTCTGGCCATATGCGAGTGTCCACAAAGATACGGACGCTTTGGATCAACAGAGGTTTTCACTGTTGATAGTAATTGAAAAGTAGAGAAAATGCCATGATCAATAAAGGGAAGTAATGTGCGAAGCGAAAAGAAAAGGGGACTTTCTTCTATTATTTCTTTAAATCTATTTTGCATAGTGATTTAACACGTTTTTATCCTCATTGAATTAGTTGTCTTTTGTCTCGGGTTATAACAATGTTTACAATATTTATAGTTGATTTTTAAGTAATTACATCCAGAATATGTAAACTGCCTTCTTTTCTTATTTGTTTTTGCAGTAAGCCGTGAGTAAACGCCCTAAGTTCAGAAAGTCAATCCAACACGACAAAACTTCCTTCGTCTTGTATAATTCTCATTGTACAAAGCAAGCTTGTTGTGCAGGAGCACCGCCATGACCGCCACTCTTTCCACCAAACGCCCGAACCTGCCGCCACGGCTGGCCGAATTCCGCCAATGGGGGCAGGAAGAGCTGGAAAAAGCCATCCGCCAATACAAGGCAGAGCTTGGCCCAAAGCTGGTCATTCTCGGGCACCATTATCAGGTGGACGACGTCATCCAGTTCGCTGATTTCACCGGCGACAGCTTCAAGCTCGCCCAGCAGGCCGCCACTGTCAGCAATTGC
>JBILGL010000624.1:0-2784 GCA_044351075.1 Isosphaeraceae bacterium
TATCCATGATACAAATTATCCTTGTATTACCGTTTATGGAACAGCCGGCAAGCCGGTCAATATCATTGAGCGAAATCTCTGCCGCCGCAGCAATGATAATGTCTTACAGGTTCAGGGCGAGGCAATTGTGCGCAATAATATCATCATCGGCGGGGCAGGGGCCGGTTTGGCCAGCACGGATCATCAGGGAAAGTCAATTAATCTTCAGGTTTTGCATAATACTATCATCAATTCCGGTCATTCATTCAGTGGCAGTTCGTGGAATGGTCGAAAAGGGATGATTCTTGCAAATAATGTGCTCTATTCAAAAGATAAAAATGCAATCAATTTCCCGAATGGCGGCAATGGTGCTATCATCAGCGGAAATATTGTGGTTGGTGCAGGCCCTAAAATCGGCACTTCGCCCGGCCGGGGCGTTCAAGATTTTGCTGATGTCTCCTGGGATGCTTTAAATTTCAATGCAAAACCAGTTGCCGATGCCCCATTTTTAAAAGCAGATAGAAAATATCTGATTGAAATTGATTTCAAGGGAAAACCAAGATCACAACCAATAAGCGGCGCGATCACTCCTTAAAAAAAACTAATGCGATTATCATTGCAATTGAATCTGCCGTAGCGTTGCATCGCAGGGCCCAGAATCATAAAACTGATCCAGCATTTGATGAAAAACTGATCCATCAGGCGAGACCTTCGCAAAAAGTGTGCAACATGAGCGAAGCTTCATGTCATCCGGCGAGCCAAGAATTGCATTTGCCGAACGACCTTTATTTTGCAGCATCGCCAATGCAATTTCAATCAGCCTTGGCCCAAGTATCGGATGTGCAAGATAGGCTTCTGCTTCCTCAATACTTGTAATGGCATAACGGCGAGCCATTTCGCTTGTGCCCAGGCCTTGAATCTGGGGGAAAATGAACCACATCCAGTGCGTCTCTTTCTCACCATTCCTGATCTCGCTTAGCGCATCGGCATAGTGATTTTTCTGGGCCTCGACAAATCGATCGAGATTGTATTTCAGCATGGATTGATCATTGCCTGGCTGCATTTCTGAAAATACTCCTTTCAATTGCTGATCAAAAACAATTGAAATTTCAATTCATTTCGGAATAGTTCATGATTCTGCCATGAGACCAAACAGGCGGATCAATCCAGCGATGCTTGGGCACGACCCTTGGTACAAATCCGGCCAAATGCGACGGAGTAAACGCCCGAATCTGCTCCAGACTCTGGCGAAGTGCCACATCAGAGCCATTTTCAATCAGCGAGATCACCTCAGCGTCGCTTGTCAGAAGATGCTCTTCCGTAATTACACCTTGATCCATCGCAGTTTTTAAAAACTCGGCAAATCGATTGTAAATATATGATTCCGAATGACTTGCCCACCAGTGGCGATTCATCCTATCAAAAAGCTCAACGGCCTCACTTGCCAGAGCCGGGCTTGACATGGCAATGCGTCCATCAACCACAACCAGTTGCTGGAGAAAGGCTTTAACGAACGGCTGGCCAACTTCGCCACAGGTAATACCATCGCGGAGAAAATAGTCAATTCGGTCGGCGCAGAGGCCGGGCAGGGGCTGTTCCAGTAGTGGATAGCGGCTGTCATCTTCAAAATCGTCAGGCGTAAAGCCCATTTTAGCAAGCGCCTGGACGATATCCTCGCGATGCAGGAAGAGGCCCTTGAGGTGTTCGTGGTGGTTTTGTTCGTCGGAGGTAATCAGAAAATCGATGGCATGGGAAAAGGCGGTATGGGAGATATCGTGAAGCAGGCCGGCGACACATTCCTGAAAGCTTGCACCAAGCCGTTCCAGAAGAAGGTAAACACCGAGGCTATGTTCCAGGCGACTGACGGTTTTGAAGGGAAACACGAGGGCTGAAGGGCCGGACTGCATGACACCGCCCAGACGCCGAAAAGTCAGGGTTTCAATCAGGTTGAGAATATCAGGGTGGTCGATCCGTGACGGGCCATAGACCCGGTCCATCCATTTTTTCATTGAAATTCAAAGGCTCCACTGGTTAAGCGAAGCATTGCCTCGCCTTGATTCATAGCATCACATTTAATCGTTCGTGTGATAAATGGAAATATCAATAGCGGTGATCATCAAGCCGCCATATTGCAGACTCGCATTGATTAAACGAATTGGTTATGATTTGGAACAACTGCAATTTTCCTCAGGAATTCTTCAAATATGGTTCGTCATCGGCACCAATGATGTCCGAATCATCAACAACATTCTGGGAGCAACCGTCAGTGGCACTTCGACGCAATATTCTACGACACCTGGGTTTGGCTCTATTTGCACCCACATTATGCTTCACTGGCTGCGGTGGTGGCGGTGAATCTGGCACCTCGCCATCGGCTTCCTCTGGAACACCGCCGGCATCAACAACACCTTCAGCCGGGAAAAACGCTGCTCCTCGAATCATTTTCGTCACGAATTCCAACGCCGACTGGTGGAATGCCATGGAAAAGGGCATGCAGGACGGAGCCAAGGAATTTGGTGTGAATGCCGAGATGAGACGCAATGAGCAGCAGAGCCAGGGGCAGATTCGTCTGCTGGAAGATGCCCTGAGCCTTGATGATGTTGCCGGTGTGGCCGTCTCTGTGTTTGAAGCTGAATCTCCCGGTATTGCCGACGCGCTGCGACGACTGAAAGATGCCGGCAAGGTTGTTATTACAGTTGACTCGGACATAGCAGCCAACAACGTTGATGCACGCCGGGCCTATATTGGCACTTTTAATGTCAAAGCAGGTGAATCAGCCGGCAAGGCTGCCGCAGCCATTCGGCC
>JBILGL010000121.1:0-9530 GCA_044351075.1 Isosphaeraceae bacterium
GATCATTCGGAGCACATGGCTCAGGTGATTGATGAAGAAGTGGCTCGTATTCTGCGTGCTGCCGATGAAAAAGCGATTGAAATCTGCTCCCAGTATCGTGAAAAGCTTGACGCTCTGGCACAGGCATTGATCGACCGCGAAGAGCTTTCTGACGAAGAGATTCGCGAAATCTTTGGCGCACGTGTGCTTGACAATCAGGCCCCGCTCAAGCTTCGGGCAAAAATCGTTTCCGCTGCTGATGATAAAGCCCCGGAAGCGAACGTAAACGGCAAGCCCGGCATTGACGAAGCCGATGCCAACGGCCTTTTGCTCGCCCCTGATTCAGCCTCAGCCTGATTCGCCCTACCTTGAGATAGCCCTTTTCCGTGATGAAAAGGGCTTTTTTGCATCAATCATATAAACGCCAATTCTCTGGAAATTCGCCCATGCCAGAGCCCTCTCCCGCTTCATCATCGCCTCAGGTTGTCTGCGCCGGCATTATTGTGGCCGACCACCTCTCCCCTCCCCTGCCCCATATGCCGGTTGAGGGGGAATTGATGGTTGTCGATCGCCTGGTGCTGGCTTTGGGTGGCTGTGCCGCCAATGCCGCTATAAACCTCACCCGCCTTGAGCTTCGCACTCGTGTGGCCTGCAAGGTCGGCGGCGACATGTTTGGTCGATATGTTTCGGAAATTCTTGAAGGCGAAGGGCTTGATACTTCTGGCCTGGTGGTTGACGCTGGCAACGACACGAGCCAGTCGCTGATCATCAACATCTCTGGGCAGGATCGCCGCTTCATTCACACCTTTGGTGCCAATAAATCACTATCCGTGAATGATCTGCGGCAATCGATCGATCCAGCATCGCCGCCTTCTGTTTTCTATCTGGGTGGTTACTTGATCATGCCGGGGCTTGATCCAGTAGAGCTTGGCGAATTTCTCCAATGGCTGGGCACGATGGGAGTGCATCGGGTGGTTGATATTGCCACGCCCGGCCCAGCCGATTATCTGCCGATGCTCACTCCCGTTCTGCCGCATGTCGATGCTTTCATGCCCAACGACGACGAAGCCCGGCTCATTCTTGGCCCTGGGTCGGCGATCGATCACGCTCGAGCCTTCCACCAGATGGGTGCTGGGATGGCCGTGATTACCTGCGGCAGCAAGGGCGCAGTCGCGTCCGGGAAGCATGGTGATTTTGAGCTTGGCGTTTATCCTGTCGATTTTGTCGATGCCACCGGTGGCGGCGATGCTTTTGACTCCGGCTATATTCTCGGTATCGTTGAGGGCGGAGACATCGTGCATTGCCTCACTCGTGCTGCGGCACAGGGGGCAAGCTGTGTGCGTGGCATTGGTACAACGTCACGCATCTTCAACAGGGCCGAATCCGACAACTTTATTGCTAATAACAAGTTACCGCTCAAACGCCTATGAGTTTTCGCTCCGGCCTTGCCTGCCGCAGATAATTTCATTAAGTATTTCTGCTTGCAGAAATTTCTTGTGTCACTCTTTGCGAAAACAATCTTGCAGGAGCCTTTTCATGCCAGCCGCCGGCGACAACGCACCTGATTTCTCTGCCCCCGACCAAAACGGCAATACCGTTTCGCTGAAGGATTTCAGCGGAAAAACCATAGTTCTCTACTTTTATCCGAAGGACGATACGCCCGGCTGCACCAAAGAAGCCTGCGGCTTTCGTGATGACCTGTCCGCATTCACCGGCAAAAATTCAGTAATCATCGGTGTCAGCCCCGACGATTCCAAAAGCCACAAGAAATTTGTTGATAAATACAACCTGCCTTTCACACTCCTGGCCGACCCTGACAAAAAAATCTGCGAGGCCTACGGCGTTTGGCAGGAAAAAAGCATGTATGGGCGAAAATCAATGGGTGTCGTCCGCAGCACTTTTGTGATTGGCCCTGACGGCAAAATCGCCAAGGCTTTTTCAAACGTCAAAGTCGATGGCCATGTCGCCAAGGTGCTGGATTCAATCGGTTGATTGAGTCAACAAGTCTGGCGCAATTCATTTCATCAATTTTTCATTTTGCTGATCTGAATTGTGCCATTTTTATTTTAAAACATTTAAATATGTTTCGATAAACACATTTACATGCCTGTTGCCTCAAGCACGCGCTGAAAGATCGTTGCAAGCACGACAAATGAGCTGTAAAACGCGAAACTGACATCGCTTCGATCTGGTTGCATTCTGGCGATCAAGCCAGCTGGAAGCTCGCTCAACTCCATTTTCCCGATCAGCCATGCTGCGGCCCATAATGCCGCTAAAAGCCAGGCGAATTCATCAAAACAGGCCTGATGAGAAGAAAGCAGAATCACTCGCTCAAGCACAGAAAAAGAGAATACACCGCCGCCTGTACCGCTGCGGATGAACTGATGAATTGTGCTCCAGAGGATGGAAGATGAGATCTGAAAAATCAGATAGAACCCACAGATGGCCCAGCCAAACGTGCCAAAAGTCACCCGGGCAAATTCTTTCCGAAAAAATAGCAGGGCAAGCTGGCAGCTGCCGAAAACAAGCCCGCTGGACGACATGAAATGGCCCAGATAAAGTCGGGTTTTAACACTGATCGGTGCCCCGGCCGCGAATCGGAATTTGAGCGTATTTTCCTCCATGTGGCGCTGCACCAGCCCCATCCAGAGTGCACTCGCCAGTATCAGCAGCATCAGATTCCAGACCCGCACAGAGCCGCTCATGGCCTTATTACTCCGGGAATCAATGCCGTTGTCAAGATCTGTCAAAACATTCACCCGATCCAGCCTGATCAATTGATGATTCATCCCCGTTGTTATACGGATTCGCGTGCCTTCCACCAGCGATACCGGAACGCTGCCAGCGTGATCAGGTGGCAAACGATGCTCAGCAGCAATGAAATCGCCAGAAAGATCACCCAGATCTGAATCCTGACAAAAGCCAGTGGTCGTTCGATATATGTAATATCAGAGCCAGTGGCCGTCAGTCGGTCGCCCACAATCGGCACACTCCGCGCCGCGGCGAAAGGGCTGGGCGTCATCAGCCAGCGCAGCACATTCTCCTGCACGTCAGGAAAAATCGCCAGTGCCCAGTTATACAGGCCAATCGGCAGCACAAAAATCATCATCAGCGATAAATAAGTCATAATCATCGAGACTGAAGTGCGCCGCACCAGGCTTGACCACATCAGGCCCACAGAGCTTGTCAGCAGGCAGGTCATGAGGATGATCAGGAAAAATGGGACGATTGTAATAAACTGAATCTGAAGGTCGCGCACCAGCGCATAGGCCAGCATAATCTGCTCAGTCAAAAGCAGTGTCAGCACCGTCGAAACCCTTAAAGCCGCCGTCAGCTTCGCCCTGATAATCCGCCCGGGCGTCAGCAGGGTCGTCAGTAGCAGATTGAGCGTCTGCCGCTCCCGCTCCTGTGTGATCGAGCCCGAGCTGAAGACCGGCCCGACCAGCAGATTAAACGTCAGCACATAGCAGACGTAGTAGGCCGGCAGCGGCTGCCAGAAGAGAAAAACGGCCATCAGAGGAATCGAGATAAACATCGAGACCTGAATGACCACACGCAGCATCAGCGTGCCCTGGCTGAAAATTTCGCTCCGCATTTCCTTGTCAAGCACCGGATTGGTGCCGTCAGGCATCAGGTCCGTCCGCTTGGCAGGCGCAAAAAGCTTATCGGGGAAGAGGTCGCGGTCAATCACCACACCAATGGCGAATTTCTGTTCCTCTTTTTCATCCACCACATCCTTCCCCTCGCTGCCGACATCCGGCGGCCGCAGCAGGCGGTAATTGATGGCCCCGATCACAATGCCCCAGATCGCCAGCGTCCACGGCGGCAGCATCGCCACCGAAAAGAAATTTCGCAGCACAAGATTATCAGTGCTCGCCAGATAAACACCCAGCAGAGCCATCGGCAGGATAATCAGATAACTCACAACCAGAGAAGAACTTGTGCGATTAAAAAAGCTCGAGCAGGCGACACTCACCAGACCAAACGTGCCGGCGGCCAGAACCAGCACAACATAAGCCCGGGCCACTTCCGACAACAAAATCCCGCCCAGCAGATACCCCAGAATCATCATCGGCAGGCTGGAAGTGAGCAGCAAAACAAGATACGTCAGCGAGCTGAAAAGCTTGCCCACAAGAATCCACGATGGCTTGAGCGGGCTGGCCAGCAGCAGTTCATAGGTTTTCCGCTCTTTTTCACCGGTGATGCTGCCGGCGGCAAATGTCGGGGCCACCAGGGCAACCAGCAAAAACTGACCGAAAAAGAAGAGGTCAAAGAGTTGTCGGGCGGCTGTCACCCCCACACCGATTGAATCGTCGCTCGTGCTCGGCCAGGCAATCAGCACCGCTGCCGCCAGCACCGCCCCATAAACAAGCTGAAGCACAAAGGCGCGGTGGCTTCGCAGGTTGACGAGCAACTCGCGGGAAAGCACCGGATTATCGTGAAACATGCTCATTTTTGTTGGCTCAATCCCGTTTCTGGCTCAAACACTCATGAACGATCGCAGCCGAAAATTATTGTTAATTGACAATTCCCTTGGTGATCATCATGAAAACATCTTCCAGAGAAAGCTGTTCTTCATCAAATGCTTCCACGGTCGCCCCGGCATCGATCAGGCATCGCAGCAGATCAGCCTGAGCCGGGCCGTCGCCCTCAAATTCTGCGGAAATTGTGCGATCAATCGTATTCACGGAATCAGGCTTCACTGCCCGATGATTCTTTATGACATGTTCATACTTTTGTGGATGCTCGTCAATCAGCCTGATTTTCAGGACGCGATGCGTGCGAAGCTCGCTTTGAATTTCCTGTATCGAGCCGGCCGCCAGCAATTTGCCTCGCTCAATCACGCCAATCGATGTGCAGAAATCAGCCAGCTCCGAAAGAATATGGCTTGAAACCAGAATTGTTTTACCCATTCGGCTGAGCTCATTGAGCAGGTATTTCATTTCGAGGCGGGCACGCGGGTCAAGGCCCGAGGCCGGTTCGTCCAGAATCAGCACCGGCGGGTTATGCACCAGTGTTTTGGCCAGACACAGCCGCTGCTTCATCCCCTTGGAAAGCCCGTTGACATAATCATCACGCTTGTGTGTAAGATCAAGCAGTTGTAAAACTTCGCCGATGATCCGCCGCCGCTGGTTTCGCGGAATTTCATAGGCCACCGCGAAAAAGTCAAGAAATTCCCAGACTTTCATACCGTCGTAAACACCGAAATCGTCGGGCATAAAGCCAATCACCCGGCGCACGGCCATCGGGTCCTGCGTGACCGAATGCCCAGCAATGCGGCCTTCGCCGGATGTCGGCTTCAGCAATGTCGCCAGAAAGCGAATCGTCGTGCTTTTGCCTGCACCATTGGGGCCGATGAAGCCAAAAATCTCGCCCTCGCCAATGGAAAGATTCAGCTTGTCAACCGCCATGAATTCACCATATTGCTTGGTGAAATTAATGACTTCAATCATGGCAGGGCCCTCTTGTTTCTGGCTGTTGATCGACCTGACCCGGATCGTTTCAGCTGGCCGGCATCTTTCACTATTCCAGCATGAATCCGCATCATTTCTTCCGTCATGTCGCCGCCCATCGCCTGATCCGCTTCATTCGGCGGCGCTGCCTGCCGGTTGAAGATGTTGTAGGTTCCCGAGTCAGGATCGGGCGGCGGCCCGGATTTGAGATTCGCAACGACAATCGTGAAGCCTCTGACTCGATCAGTCGCCGGCGTCACTTCCACACCCTCAATCACTGATTCAGACCAACCCGTCAGCCGCCACGTGTCCTGATCGGCTATCGTTCCCAGCGGATTCTCCCGCAGGAATGTCAGGAATGGCTCCGGGTCAAGCTTGCCCAGAATATCCTGACGCGAAACCGCACCGCTCACAAACGAGCTGCCAAGGGCACGCGACTCACCAGGCCCAATATCGCCCAGATCAAACGACTTGCCCCCGGGCCCCTGCACCACCACCTGTCGCAAGGCCAGCTTCGTACGATTCTCAATGGTTCGCTCCTCACCATTCTCCACCATTTGAATCGGCCCCGGCAGCGAAACCATTTGCTCAGAGCGATAATACGAAAGGCTTCTTGGCTGCACCTGAAAATCACTCAGCGATGGATAAGGCATGTAGTTGTATTTACTCGTCTGCACCTGTTCGGCACGCGACGCCGAATAGGCAAGCGGCAGACAAACGGCATTCAAGTCGTTCGGAAAACCAATCGTAAAAGTGTCGCGGCCGGTTGAAGCCAGTGCCCCCAGCCGTGTCAAATGCCCGCGTGAATAATCGCCCTGAAGCTCAAGCACGCCAATCTCATCGCGGCCACGTGCAAAACCAATGTCATAGGCAGCCATCCGCTCAATGCCAAAGGCAAAGAGCAATGCCAGTAACGGGGTGGCAAGCCAGGCCAGCTCGCGCCGACCCATCGCCCGAAAAATCAGCCAGTTAACTGGCACCAGCACAATCAGATAAAACATCAGCGACTTGGCCACAAACGAAATTCTCGGAATGCTGAAGCCAGAGGCCTTCTCAAGATGCTCTCGCGCCATGCGGGGCAATCCGACAAAGTCAATCCAGGTGGTGGCCTCTTCATCAGGAAAGGCATCCTCCGTCAAGCCACTGGTCGGCCCGTAAACCGCATTATAGGCCTCTTCGCTCCGCCCCTTCGCCAGAACGTGAGGGCCGCCGGCATCACGGGCCGTGATCCGCAGCCATGTCAGATCAGGTGCCTTCAGCATCGGCGACCGTGCCATGTCAAAACCAAGCGTTCGCGGTGGCGGCGCAACTTCCTCCGGCCGACGTAAAGCCACCCGGCGCATCAGCGTATCCATACCTCTCCACCTCACAAGGGCCGGATCGGTCGGGCTGATCGCCAGCATTGTTACCCGCCCCCTTCCCACCCGCCACTCAACCGCCAGCGTGGTGGATTTATCTGTTCCCAGTGGCAAAACCGTCGCACCCGGCTTCGGCTTGAGCCCTGAAACGAAGACCGGTGATCTCGTCAATGGCAGAATCGGCATTGCATTTTCGTAGTAAAGGCTCTGCGGCCCCGGTTCAATCTTCCAGTCCGGCTCGGCGGCTCGCTTCGAATCTTCCAGTATAACCGCCCGATCATCCTCGTTGATCGTGTCCGTCGGGCGATACGGCGGCCTGTAAGCCACGGCCAGCGGTTTTAATGCCTGAAAATCAAGCTGTTTGTTCGTGCCGCCAAGATCAGCAGGCAGATATGGCCCCAGCACGCTCTCACGCAGCAGCCCCAGCCGTGAATCTGCCCCGCCGGCAATCACCAGTTGCCCGCCCCAGTGCAGCCAGTCCACAATGGCTCGCTGCTGATCCACATCAAGCTGATTCGGATCAAAGCCGTCCCAGATCACATGGCTCACACCTGTCCAGAAGAGAAAGCTGGGCGCCAGCAGCGGCTTTTCGGGGTTATCAGGCAATACGAATCGATAGTATCGCCCTCGCTCAAGTGTGAGTGAGTCGTGGGAAATACTGGATGGAAATGAATTAACATACTTGTTGATATGATTATATGTTGACGGGTCACGGGCCAGCACAATCACGGCCATCTGGTGCGGCTCCATGGCCCGCACGTTGGCCTTCCAGATTTCTGTCGGTCGCAAGGCATTTTCACGAAACAAATCGATGTCAAAAATCTTGGTCACACGTTGAGGCATATACCGGGGCGGCACAAACAAGGGCGAGCTCATGCGGGTCGGTGTATTGCGATCCATACTGATGGGCCGCTGGAAGATTACGTCGCGCTGCGAGCCAAAAAGAGAGAGCGGCTGAGTTTGCAGCGATCCGCGGAAATCTTCCCGGCTTGATCGGGCTTCGACCGTCATCATCATCCAGTGATTCTGCTTATAAAATGGCAGCACATCAAACGGGGCGATCTGGCTTCTGAGAAACTCAAACGGCGGTCGCTCCAGGTCGGCCTTGGCTTTCTCTTTCGCCTTGGGCTCAGCCATTTCGCGAAATTTTTTGGTCGCCGGGCTCAGGCCGGCATTCGGGTTATCCACCGAGTCGTCCTGCACGGCCGACTGGGGCAAATATGGGGCAGCAAGGGCCGAAGGGCTGATTTGGCTGAGATATCCCAGGCAGAAGATGTAAATTGCCACAAAAGAATAACGCCTGAAGTGAATGAATGAATTCCGCAGCAAGCGATTTGGCTGTAACTTCATCATGCGATGGCCCATACTGATTCTGATCGATGGCTCAGATAGCAATATCATAAGCATCCGTGCTCTGGGTGGTAAGTAGGTGCTGCTTTGAAAACGAATAAAGAGCGCAAGGCAAAACTCATGCTGGAAAACAATCTGACCTGCATGAAAAAGCAATCTCACGCGAAAGTTCTTCGAAAAGCTGATTTTCAACTGACACTTCAACAGGCTTTTTTTATTGCTCGTCTGGCTTAATTTCGAAATGGGTTTTACTCGTCCTGTTAGAAATAGATTCAAAAGCAAGCATTTGAAACGATTCACCGCTTACCTGGCCAGATCGAATCAGAAACTATCCGTACCCGGAAGAAATAAATCAATAAAAACCTAAATTATTTGTCATTGAACCACAATAAAACAGTAGCAAAAGCCAGATGAGCTTCGCCTCATAAATCCTACTAAAGTAATAACAGTTCTGAATCAGTCGCATTCGTCAGCAGTTTATTCAATTTCGCTGCTCTTGAATTGTCAGTAATGAATCATTATCTTGCTGGAAGTTCGTTCAATCCTGACAATCTCTCCAAATCGATTCAGCGAAGATATTTTCGCAAAAGGTTCTGGGTGATTACCGCAAGAAATGCGCATCTGGTCAGGATGACAGCGTTTCCAGCCGTGAAGCAGCTAGTTTTGATTGCCTGGCAGGCTGGGTCATGATGTGTCGTTGTCCGGAAAAAGGTTGATGCCGCATGAGTACTCCTGAAAACAAATCACCGTTAAACGATGGCCCCTCATTGCTTGGCCAGCCGCGTGTGATACCGGGGCTTGGTCCTTCAGCCCACAACGACAGTCGCCATGACTGGCCTTATGAAAAGCCGCTGAACGATCCCTCAATTGCCGAGATCTGGTGCTATACCCCACGATACAGCTACCGTGCCGGAGAGCTGATCGACTTTCATGTTCACAGCACCCGGCCGGCTTTTGAAATTGAAATCACACGCGATGGCCCAAGCCCTGAACGTGTTTTTCTGCAAAGCGGCATTGCGGCCAAGGCTGCACCGACACCTGATCAGGCCCATGTCAATGGCTGTGACTGGCCGGTGGCATTTCAGCTGAAGGTTGATCCAGCCTGGCGTTCTGGTTTTTATGTCGTTGTTGTCAGGCTTCGCGAGCCTGATGGCGAGGTCTTTGAGCGCGAGCATTTCTTTGTCATCAGACCTTCGGCACCGACTTCAGCCGGCAGCATCGCTTTTATCGTATCCACCTGCACGATGAATGCTTACAACGATTGGGGCGGCGGCAACAGCTACCACGGTGAAGGTGGCACGCCCCGCTTCAAAAAGGCCAATGCACGCACCTCTCTGCGAAGGCCCTGGAGCCGGGGGCTGGTCAGCTTACCGAATGGCGCGCCTCGGGC
>JBILGL010000625.1:0-2778 GCA_044351075.1 Isosphaeraceae bacterium
GGGAAGCCTGGAGTATCTGGCCAACGACCCTAAGCAGAACGGAAAATTCAGGAAATTAATGGCCGATGATGGCAAATGGAAAGTGCGGGATGACGTCTGGATTTCATTTCTCAATCGAAAAGGTGGGCTGACCGCTGGATTTGGTGGAAATGAAAATCAGATTGGCCCCGAACTTGGCTTTGGTCATGAGGTAGGCGAGGCGATGGCCGAGCCGGTATTACTGATTAAGCTGGCCTGGGGCGGGAAGAGTCTGGCGGCGGATTTTCGGCCACCAAGTTCCGGAGGGCAGTTGGGGCCATATTATCGGGAAGTGTTGGATGGAACGAAGGCGATGCTGTCGAAGATGGAATCGGAATTTCCGGCCTTGAAAGGGCGGAAGTGGGAGCTGGTCGGTTTTGGCTGGCATCAGGGCTGGAATGATCGAGTCAATCAGAAATTTAACGACGAATACGAAAAAAACATGGCGAATTTTATTCGGGATATTCGAAAGGATCTGGGTGTGCCTAATTTGCCTTTTGTCATTGCCGAAACCGGCATGACCGGCCCAAACGAAACGCATCCTCGGGCCCTCTCGCTGATGAAGGCACAGGCAGCGGTGGCCGAATATCCTGAATTCAAGGAAAATGTGTCATTTGTAAAAACACAACAATTCTGGCGGGAGAAAGAGGATTCGCCATCTGGCCAGGGTTATCACTGGAACACGAATGCCGAGACCTATTATTTGATTGGTGAATCAATGGGTCAGGCGATGCTGAAGCTGATTGATTCAGGCAAAAAATCGAGCAATGCGGCATCTAAGATGTGAAACAATGATTCTTCCTGATTCACTTACCCAATTCGGCCGGTGATGTAAGCTTCTGTGCGAGGGTCAACGGGGTTTGTAAAGATTTTATCGGTGGGTGCAAATTCAGCCACCACGCCCATTCTCTGGATGGTTTTGGCTGGGTCTGCGAGCATCATACAGGCGGTAAAGTCGCTGACACGTCTCGCCTGTTGCATGTTATGCGTAACAATCAGGATTGTATATTGCTTCTTTAATTCCACCATCAGCTCTTCCACAGCAGCGGTGGCGATAGGGTCAAGTGCAGAGCACGGCTCATCCATCAGGATAATTTCGGGCTCGACTGCCAGAGTGCGTGCAATACAGAGTCGTTGTTGCTGGCCGCCGGATAGTTGCTCGCCAGACTTTGAGAGTTTGTCTTTGACTTCATCCCAAAGCGAAGCCTGGCGCAGGCAACGTTCAACGAGTTCATCCATATTGCCCTGATAACCATTAATGCGTGCGCCCCAGGCCACATTTTGGTAAATGCTTTTCGGAAATGGATTAGGCTTTTGAAAAACCATACCAACGCGACGTCTCAGAGAGACGACGTCAATGGATTTATCCATGATATCGCAGTCATGAATCAGAATACGGCCCTCAACACGAACGCCGGGAACCAGATCATTCATGCGATTAAATGAGCGTAAAAGCGTGCTTTTACCACATCCTGAAGGCCCGATCAATGCAGTGATACAATTTTTGGGAATATCCAGATTGATATCATGAATTGCAATTTGATTACCGTAATATACGGTCAGATGTTCCGTCTGGATAACCGGTGGTCTGGGTCGATCAGATTCCAGTGGGTCGTGAATTCCCAAAAATGACATTTATTTTCTGGCTCCAAGAGAGGCAAGGTTTCCTTCAAGCCGGGCATATTGCCTGCGGCGAATCACAATGGCAACAAGATTCAGGCTAAGTAGAAGCAGTAGCAAGATAAGAATGCCACCGGCTGCCACGGTAGAATAGGCAGGGTCTGGTTCTTTGGCGTTGAAATAGATCTCGACGGGCAGCGCTGTGTATCGCGAGAAAGGCCCAGACGGGGGCTTGAGAAGACTGGCAGCAGCCCCGACCATGAGTAGCGGTGCTGTTTCGCCGATCGCCCGCGACACACCGAGGATGGAGCCGGTCAAAATGCCGGGCAGTGCGGCGGGAAGAAGGTGATCACGAATCATTTGCCAGCGGGTGGCACCAAGGGCGAGTGCTGCTGCCCGCATGCTTTGAGGTATGGCTCGAAGGGCTTCTTGAGTGGCAATCACAATAACTGGAAGAATAAGCAGGGCAAGTGTGAGCGAGCCAGCCAGAACTGAGGGGCCGAGAGCGATTGATTTGTAACCGAAGCCTCGCTGGAAGAGGATCAGCCCCAGTAGGCCATAGACAATGGAAGGAACGCCGGCAAGGTTTGAGATATTGGTTTGGACAAATGTTTTAAAACGACTCTGCCGGCAATATTCTTCGAGAAAAACGGCGGCCCCTACAGCAGTAGGAACGGCCGAGATCACCACAAATAAAAGGAGCCAGACTGAGCCCGACAATCCAACACGGTAACCGGTTTCAAGCGGATCAATACCAGGTCTGTTGCTGAGAAGTCGATGGATGAGCGATCGAAACTGGCTCAGTCGTTCGGGCATTGAAATGAAATGATCGGCGGGTTCTTCAGCCGGAAAAAGAACACGAAGTATTACCGCACCGATGACAGTGGCGAGAAAGACCACACCCATGACAGTCGCCAATAGACAAGCCGCTTTAAAGGCGACATCCAGCGATTGACGATAACGGCGATGGTTGCGAAAAAGAGTGTCGTTGGCATTGGCTGGGGAGGCTGAAGAGTTGTTGGGGCTCATGTGTAATGCTCCCGGAATTTGCGGAGGATCATGCCGGAAAGCAGATTCATGATGAGTGTGATCAGGAAGAGGGCCATACCCACAGCATAAAGCGAGAGATGCTCGGCGGAA
>JBILGL010000122.1:0-9520 GCA_044351075.1 Isosphaeraceae bacterium
CCCGACTCCGCATCCTGCACAATCGCAGGCACCAGACCCGCCGAATTGAAATGAACAGAATCAATAATTGACGTTTGTCGATCCATCTTCGTCATTCCTCAATTTCAAGCCAGCGGGCAAGCATGGCCCGCACATAACCATTTTCGGTTGATACCAGCATCTTCCGGCAGAATCGCAGGCCGAGTTCGCTCTCGTTTTCGGCCAGATCAATCACCGCCTCATAGCGTTCAATCGCCGGCATGCCAGGCGATTCACAGGCTTTCAAATATGCATCGAATGCCGCGTCGTTCTGATAAAGTCTCGTCAGAAACTGGGCCCGCCAAAGCAGAATTTCATTATTGTGCTGCCCGCTGTAGTATTTTTCATCAATTTCAAAGGCCTTATTTAAAGCCTTTTCGCCAGCTTCCAGATCTTCCGCCGCCATTGCCTGACGCATGTAAGGCGCCAGCCATCGCACAGGCGAAACAAGCGAGAGAAATTCGCCCCCTCGCCTTAAAATCTCATCGCCCAGCTCAATGGCCAGTTTATTATCATGGCAGGCGGTGGCCGTTTCCCAGGCGGTTATAAGATATTTGTCCTCGATCGATCCCGGCTTATGGCGGCCGACTTCCCCACTGTGAAACCAAAGCAAAGACAGGTGTCGGGCCTCGCCCTTGGCGTCAATGCTGCCAACCGGCCGAAAGAGCCGAAGGCGATAACGCAGTCGATCAAAGTCATAGCCCTGATAGAGCTTGCGCGAAGCGGGCCGGGCCGCGATCTGCTCCAAAAATGTAATCAGCCCTTCAAGCCTGGCCTTGGCTTCCGGAGATTTGAGCCGGGAAAATTGCAGTGGTGAAAGCTCGTTTAAGCTGTTTCGCTGCTGGTTTATCCAGGTCGTTTCAAAATAGTCGCTCACTGCGCTTTGCGTCAGGGCCTGTTTTTCGTCGTTTGTCAGTGATGGGTCAAGACCAAAACGCGCAGGGGCTGAGTCATAAAGTGCAATTGGTAATACGGTTGAATCAATCGTAAATTCCTTACCGGTCAGATATGTCAAATGTCCGGCGAGCTGCTCCAGAAACGAGTCTGAGGCGGCCCCGGCAGGCTGAGAAATGCGAATTGACTCAGGCGTGGCGATCAGCGAAGCCATCTTTGCCACAGGAAATCTGGCGGCGTGGGGCGACTTCACGAGCAATTCGCCCAGAATCGTGCCAACAGGGGCATCAGGATGCGAAAACGTCAATAAAGAGCCATACGCCTGAAGAATCGTACAAATATCAAGGCCACGCAGCAGGCTGGTTTGAAAATTCAGCGATTCGCTGATAGCATCGGCATTTTCTTCCGCACCTGAGCCATGGCGCAAAAGCTCGGCCAGGCATGCGGCATCGGCCGCTCGGTCGGGGTCAGCTGCGGCGGCCATGTCAATCACGTCATTCAGGGCATCAATCGCCAGCCACTGTGCACCGGCCCACACCAGGCAAACCGCGTAATTCCAGCAGGCGGCCGCATCGCCAGGCCGCTCTTCCAGAATCCGGCGAAATACAGTGGCAGCAAGTGTCGGATCGGCCAGCTCTTCTGGCGACTTGCTCTGGCCAAATGCCTTGTTCCAGGCCTCGCGGGCCTCATCGCCAGCAGGTGCCGCGAACCGAAGCGGACGACGGGCCACTTCCGGCAGATCTTCCGCAGCGGCCAGTCGATCCAGAGCTTCATTGGCGGCCGCATTGCCCGGATCGTGTCTCAAAACCGACTGCCACGATGCCCAGGCAGCATGCGGACGCTGCGACTGCAGCAAGGCCCATCCTCGCCTGATCGAATCGGCTAAGGGCTGTGCCCCGGAATTCGCCATTATTTACCGCCCGGAATGATCAGCTTAGAGCCTGATTCTCCTCCGCCAGGCTTGTTCTGGCCAGGGGTCCAAAGCTTGCCGCCATCGGCCTTGGCCGTTTCGCTGCCGGGTGTCCAGATCGAAGGCTTGCCCGCGGCAATACCAAGGCCGCCGGAAGGCGTGGTAATCTTCGGCCCGAATTTGTCGATCAGGGCATCGAGAAGTGAGGTATCGAGCACAATTTTATCGGGCCGGGAGGGGTCGCGGCTGGGGCGAACAATGCCAAGATTAATCAGCACCGGCAGAATCACTCGCATGGCATCGCTATTCTTGCCATACTGGCTCAGCATCACGGCCAGGAGCGGCACCCACTCTTCAGGCTGGGTGGAAACAGCCTTGAGCCGAAGGGCAATGATTTCCCAGCCCAATGCGCCCAGCGGCTTGCCGGCTTCAGGGTCGCGTGCCTGGCCTTCCTGCAGCAGTTTCAGGGCCGAATCAAGCCCTTCCCGAGCAAAGAGAATGTTGGCCATATCCATATAGGCCATCAAAATATAGCGCAGCTCTTCGGCGTTGTCCGACGACAGACTCATCAGCTTCCGCAGGCCGGCTTCTGACTGATGCACAAGACCAAAGCTGCTGGAAATCGAACAGAATGCGGCCAGATCAGCAATGGAAAGAGTGTTGATATCAACATACATCAGACGCGAGCCGTTAAGCTCGTTAATCTTGACGTCCGGGTCGGCACTCTCGACCGGCAGACCAACCTTGGCTCGATAAGCCGCAATCGGCTTATCATCCACGGAAAATTCGGTGTAAGATTCCACGCGGCGAAGGAAGGCACGCAGCGGAACGCGAGTTTTATCCGTTGCCAGATATTGCGGAATCGTCAGGCCGCCAAGCTCAATAAGCGGCTCTTTTTCCAGCCGTTTTTCGATCAGATCGGTCACAAATTCGACCATGACCGCTGCTCGGGCTTCTGTCGTAGTTTTCTCAGGCAGAACCCATGAGGGTATATCGGTCACTTTCGGCTTCGGGTTCTTGCCGACATGCTTCGTGCGCGGATGTGCCGGCACCACGGCCGCACCGGCAATTTCCCGTAGCTCTTCGGAAAGAGAATCAAGACGGCCGTCGTCCTGCGCCGCCAGCGACATATTCTTGTCTTCAATCGTCACTGTGCCGGCCACAACAGGCAGGTTGCTGATCGTCGGCGTCACGCCGTCGGCAAGCTGGGGCCGGTCAAGCATGACGTAAACTGATCGGCGGGCATCAGGGTCGGCATTCTCGGGCGATAAATCCGCCTGCTTGATGAGCTGGAATCGTCCCGATTCGCTCAGCGTCTGCTCCAGCATCGGTCGCGAACGAATCGGCCATGAAAGCTGAATGACGTCCACTTGAGACGTATTCTCTTCACTCAGCAATTCCTGGCAGAAGGCTTCCAGATCAACGGCCTTATTAGTTTGACCAAGTGTGCCGATATAGGCTCTGATACAGGCAACGGCCCCAGCATTCTGCCCCAGATAGGCCAGCATGACACCACGATTGTAAGTGGCCAGAGGCAGCAATTCTCGATCGGTAATCTGTTCAAAGGCAATAGCTGAATCATAAAACGCGCCTCTGACGGCGCCTGACATAATCTGCTCAAACTTTGCCTTCTGCTCGGCCGAAACGCTCTCAGGGGCCTGTTCGATATTCGGCAATTGCCTGAGCATCAGGCTCACGGAGCGATCTGCCAGCATTTCGCTGAAGGCACGAACCTGCGTATTCTGCCCGCCTGAATAGACGACGGCAAGCTGCTGATGAGCCATCGCAGGCACAGGATAGTCGTTTTCATTCAGCTCTGATGCGATTTCGGCCAGCGTCGTTGCAAATAAAGGCCGCTGGGAATCAGTCAGCGAGCCGGCCAGCCTCTGAAATTCCATGGCAGCCGAAATAGGGCCGTCGGTCTGCAGGATCACCATTAAATGCTGGGCAAGTGCGCCGGGATGCCGTGGCCGCCGGGCAAGGAATGACTCAAGTGTGCGGCGGGCTGAGTCAAAATCGCCACCACGCGATTCCAGCATGGCCTTGTGCATGGCCAGCATCGCCGCTTCCGGGTGTTTCCTGAAGGCATCGGTGGCAGCGGTCAGCGCATTGTCGAAATCTTCGGATTCGATCAGACGCTCAACACGAATGATCTGCGACTCAGCCTTCTGGCAACAGAATTTGTACTTATCACCACTACCACAAATACAGGTTGAGTAGGAATCCATTGCTCAATGCTTTCTGGGGAGACCTGACGGCCAACATGCCAAGTTATCTGGCATTTCATACTTCTAAGCCGTCGGCAAGTCTGAATCTGACCTGACCTCATCTAATGGAACGATATTATGCGCAGATAGGGGGCCGGATGTCACGCATCTACCACCTGAATCAATGAATTCCACGAAAATAATACCCATCCACCTGCCCCATCGCAGTTTCGGGCAAAACTGGGCAAAAAAAGTGGTTCCTAGAAATAGCGAATATTGGCCTTAAAATGTTGCAGTGGCGATTTTAACGATCAATCAGGCGAGGTTGTTGGGGGGAAGATTGAGTAAATAATTGTTTTCATAATTGCTACAAGGTAAAGTATTGAGAATTGAGTGCGTGCGCTGTACGCTCAAGAACAGTCTGCACGCTCCGTACTCATCTTCCAGAATACCGATCCGTATTTGACCGAAAACTTTCGGGAGAGCCGCTTCGATGTCGATCGCCTCTGATATTGCTGTCGGAACTTCAGCCAACGAGCCGGAAGCCAATAAATTGTTTCGTATGTGCATTAAGCACAAGGGCTCCGACCTTCACCTGAAAGTGGGCTTGCCACCTGCCATGCGTCTGGCCGGACAGTTGCGCCAGATGCAGCTTCCTCCCCTCACCGCCGCAGATATGGAACGCCTCATGTTCCCTCTGCTTAATGCCAAACAAAAGCATATCCTGGACGAAGAAGGCGGCGTTGACTTTGCACACATCATCCGCGACCCGGATGGCGTCGAAACCCGCTTCCGTGTCAATCTCTTCAAAGCCCGCGGTGCGCTGGCCCTCGTCGCCCGCCGCGTCAATAACACCATCCCCAACTTCGAGCAGCTTGGCCTGCCGCCCATCCTTTCGGAAATCACCAAGGAAGATACCGGCATTATCATTCTGGCCGGTGTGACGGGCTCTGGTAAGTCAACGACGATTGCCTCCATGCTTCAATATGTCAACGAAAACGAGCGTTGCCATATCCTGACGGTCGAAGACCCGATCGAATATACCTATGTTGACTCGAAATCAATTGTTAACCAGCGCGAAGTCGGCATCGACGTGCTCGACTGGAACATCGCCCTGAAGCACGCCGTGCGTGAAGACCCCGATATCATTCTGGTGGGTGAAATGCGCGACCAGGATACATTCCTCGCCGCCCTTCACGCCGCTGAAACCGGCCACCTCGTCTTCGGGACGATTCACGCCTCCAGCGCCCCTTCGACCATCAGCCGTATCCTTGACCTCTTCCCACAGGAAATGCATCCGGCGATGCGGCAGAACCTCGCGTTTAACCTTAAATGCGTGATCGCCCAGAAACTGCTGCGAACAACCAAAGACTGGGCCGAGAAAACCGGCCAGACGCGTGTGCCAACCTGCGAAATCATGCGAACCAACCCCATCGTTCGCAAACTGATTCTTAATGAAGAGGACACGAAACTCGCCGACGCCATCCGGATCGGCAAGGACGAAGGCATGCAGGACTTCACCGAAAGTCTTCGCCAGCTTGTGCTTGCCGAAAAGATTGACCGGGCCACGGCTTTTGAGGTAGCCCCCAGCCCCGACGCCCTCAAGATGGCCCTCAAGGGTATTCAGGTCGCAGCGCCTGGTATTCTCTAATCGATCTCCCCTCTCCCAGTGGCGACCGGCTTTTGAGAGCATGCTCCATCTGCTCGTCGCATATACCTTTATCCAGCGATCAGCATCATTATCATTCTGGAAATCAGATCATGCGAGGCTTCCGTCTGAAACGTTCCACTATCGTACTACTGGGCACCTCCAGCGGTCTGGCCTGGCTTTCGGCTTCGGCCGGTGCGGCTGACTTTGAGGCACTTGTGCCAATGCTGGCCCAGTCAGCCACCGCCGAACGGATTTCCGGCTTTTATATGAATATCGCCAAGTTCCTGCCGGCACTGGCTTTATTCCTGATCTGGGTGCCGACTGTCTGGTGGGTGGACGACGATTCGAACGATCTCGGCCTGGAGAAGGCCAAGATGTTCACCGTCATGAACATGCTGGCTGGTGTAATCGGCCTGCTGGTGCTGCTGCTGGTGCCAAATGTTATTGTCGGCATTGCCGTGATGACATTGGCCTATCTTGTGGCTGCCCTGAGCTATGCAGTGCATCGCAACGGCCAGGTAGGCGACACCGATAAAGTGCTGACACCCTATCACTTTGGCGAGCTTGCCAACAGCTTCTTCGGCCTGCTGGGTGCCAAGAAGAAAGTCTTTAATCGGAACAAGGCCGCTGCCGTTGACGGCTTCCCGGTGGAATTCATCGGTATCGACCTCAACACCAAAAAGATGGATATGTTCCGCGTGGCCGCTGCCCAGCAGAACGAGCTATTTGTTGAAGTGCAAGGCCTGATTTACGACGCCATCACCCGCCGCGCCACCGACATTTTCCTTGAGCCGGCCCAGGATCAGCTTCAGGTGCGCTATCGAATTGATGGCGTGCTGGTGCAGGCTGAGCCATTTGACACTGAGACCGGCCCTGAGATCATTGATATCGTCAAGACGCTTTGCGGCCTGAGTGTCGAAGAGAAGCGCAAGCCGCAGGATGGCACTTTCTCAGCCAAGGTTGAAAATCGCACAATCGATGCCCGAGTCGCGACGGCCGGCACCAAAGTGGGCGAAAAAGTGGCTGTTCGGCTCTTTGACAAGGCCAACATGGTCACACGTCTCCACCAGCTTGGCCTGACTTCCAAAGAAGAAGAGACGATTCGCACAGCCAGCGAAAAGGATAATGGTCTGGTTCTGAGCGTTGGCCCGGTGGGCTCAGGCAAAACAACGACCGCCTACGCCATTTTACGATCGATGGACCCCCTTCTGCGCGACATCAAGACGCTGGAAGAAGTCGTCGAACAGCAGCTTGAAAGCATCGTCGCCGAAGAATACAACCCGAAGTCGGGCGAGACGATGATCGACCGCTTCAAGAGCATCCTGCGTACCGATCCGCAGGTCGTCATGCTGAGCGATTTCAAGGACGACGACATGGCAACGGTTGCCCTTCAGGCCGCCAACACCAGCCGCCTTGTTGTCTCGACACTCACCGGCACTGATGCCATCAAGGCGATCATCAGCCTGGTCGAGCGTGGCCTCAGCCGCGACGCCCTCTCTTCAGCCCTTCTGGTCGTCACTTCCCAGCGACTCGTTCGCACCCTTTGCGAAGGCTGCAAGGAGCCTTACGCACCGAAGCCGGAATTCCTCAAAAAGTATAACCTGCCGGAAGATACCGAAGCCTTCTTCCGCCCGCCCACCGAGCAATTGCCGCAGGTCTGTGGCGAATGTGGCGGCGTCGGCTATGTCGGCCGGACCGGTATCTTCGAAGTGCTGGAAATTACTGACCCGATCCGCGAGATCATCGCCAACAACCCGACGGAAGCGGCCCTGCGTGCCGAAGCCGCCCAGCAGCGCATGACGAGCATTTCTCGCAACGGCCTGCGGCTCGTGCTGGAAGGCAAAACTTCCATCGACGAGCTGATGCGGGTGCTGAAATAATCCATCGATCAATTAATAAAAGGAAAATAAACCATGAATATGATCTTTGACGGCGTTGCAGCCCTGCTTCTCGTCTTTACCTTCATTGCCATCTCGTCGGAAGGCTGCTGGGGCGCAATCATCGCCTTCTTCAATATCGCCTTCTCGGCCATCGTCGCCATGAATTTCTCTGAAAAAGCAGCCGGCTTTGTTGCCGGAAAGGCTGATTTCATCAGCGGTTTTGCAGACTGCCTCTGCACCACCGGCATCTTCGCCGTAACGCTCATCATCCTCCGATTCGCCACCGATTATCTCGCCCCCGGTAAGCTCAAGCTGCCGCCGGCCGTTGAAACGATCGGCAAGCTCGGCTTCGGCGCGGCTGCCTCAAGTCTGCTCGTCGGCTTTTTGATCGTCGCCCTGCAAACGGCCCCGGTTCACAAGAAGATCGGCTGGGGCATGTACACCCCTGGCGAATCAAATCCACCGTTCGGCCTTGGCCTCGACGAAAAAGCCCTGAAGCTGGTTGAAACCTCGCTCAATGGCCCATTCAAGGGTGCGAATTCATTCTCGGCTTCCGAGTGGGTCGCCAAGCGAACCGCCGCCCGTCCTTACGACAACACCAAGTCCGATGAAGCGGCTGCCCCCACCGAAGGCGGAGCCACCGGCGCTGAAGGCAGCACGCCTGCCGGTTCGCCAAACGCCAATTCGCCCGGCATTCCCGGCGGCACCGCCGGCGCAGCGGCCGGGCTTGCCCCGACGATGTAAATCGTTGAAGAACATTTCACCGATATGGAAAAGGCTGGCGATTGCCAGCCTTTTTTTATTTCCGCAATAACGATCAGCCCATCACTTGTTGTAATGATCAAAAAAGACTTTGGCCACCTTGGCACAAAGCACGTCGCCGGCGTTGTCGGGCGTCCAGCTCTGGTCTTCGTTCTGGTCTGTCAGCACGCAGAGGGCAATCGGGCCTGACTTCGTTTCAATAATCCCAGCCGCCGTGCGCGACGCATTCACGCTCCCGGTCTTAAACGCAATCTTCGTCCCATGCGGCAGATACCGCGGAAACTTCTGCGTATCGTCGCATGTCCGCAAGTGGGCATACATCTCTTTGGAAGCCTCAGGGCTCACGATCTTCCCTGCCTGAAGCGATTCGCAAAGCCGAATCATCTCGCCCGCTGTGGTCGATCCAAGCCCAAACTGCTTCGACCGTTCCGGAAAAACCGAAGTCTCCCGCTTATAAACTTTTGAATGAATCTTCGTGTTCGGATACCCCATCGCTTCCATCGTCTTGGCCGTGGCATCAAGCCCGATCACATCAAGCACGAGATTCGTCGCCGTATTGTCTGAAAACTTGATCATCAGCCGCACGGCATCCTTGAGCGCCAGCGTTGAGCCCGGCGTGAAGTCGTACGTCAAAATGCCCGAGCCCGGCACCATGTCCTCTTTCTTGAGGGTAATCATCCGGTCAAGCGTTGTTTTCTTCTCCTGCACCTGCCGATAGGCCTCGATCATGACCGGGAATTTGATCAGGCTGGCCGTCGGCATCGGCGTGTCGGCATTCATCGACCAGCTCTCGCCGGTTTTCAAATTCTTCACCGCAATCGCCACTTTACCCTTGTGTGCTGCGGCGATTTTCTCCAGCTCCGGCACATACGCAGGCGAATCGGCGGCGACAATCGTGCGGCAAAGTGGTCCTGAAAGCACATTCAGGCTGATGGCGGCACCCAGCCATTGGCGGCGATTGACCATGACTTAAAAACTCCTCTCGGGATGGACAAAATCAGGCGGGCCCCTGCCCGGTTCGACGCGACATAACACTTTGCGATATAGTAACCAATATGAAGAACGATGATCAGAACCCGGCTGAAAAAAATTCTGACAGCCCCGCCGACTCCACCGGCCTCTTCAGCGATTGGCCTTCGCTTCTGATGATCTTCGCCGCCGTCGCCATTTCAGCCTGGTGCTTCTGGCCCTCGAATCA
>JBILGL010000123.1:0-9519 GCA_044351075.1 Isosphaeraceae bacterium
GCCTTATTCAGAGCAATCACGCCGGTTGTCAGCACCTGCCCATCACCAAGTGATTTCACAATCGCACGCCATGCGGCCATGCCTTCCTTAACACCAAGTTTCTTGATGTATTCCGAGACTTTGGCCCATCGACCAAGCGTTACATCAGTTGATAACTCTTTCAATTCTTTATCAAAAGGGTCTTCTTTCTCTTTCTCTGCGTTTTTCTTAACTGCCGTTTCGTCTTTGGCCAAAGCGGCGGCGGCCTCCGGATTCGTAGCCACTGCCTGGGCCCTCGCTGCTGCCATTCTGGCTCTTAATTCCGGGGCCATATTCCCCATGACTGCATCAGCGTTCTCTGAAATGGCGGCTTTTGGCTTTGCGCTGACCACTCCCTCACTCTCTGCCCATGCTTTATAAATGGCAGAGGGAGTACGGCTAAATTTCATTTTTTCAATTTTAGCCATTCGTTCGGCCGCTGGATCGGCCTTTGTTTCCGCCGGTTGATCGTCTTTCTTTTTCTCTTCTGGCTTATTGTTATCGGTTTTTTCTTCTGATTTATTTGTTGGAGGAATGGTCGCCGGCACAGCCGGTTTAGCCTGACGAAGCTGAATAATGGAAGTTGTCTGTGCCATCGTGTTTGAATGAACAACAACGAAATGAAATGTGATCAGCGAGAATTGCCATACATAACAGATGCAATACTTTTTTAATAATTTGCTCATCGATGGCCATTCCCTGTTGCCGAAACGTAGTCGAAAAAGTCGAGATGTTAATTCAATAGAAATGAAATCCTGACACGCCGATGCTCTGGTGACGGCATGTCAGGACTGAATCAGAACAAGCTCAAATTATGAACCGCTGCCATCCGGGGCCGGGCCAAGGCCCGCGCCGCGGCCATCTTTTTTCGCATTCGGGTTTGGCTTGCGGCCCGTCTTTTTACACTGGCCGGATTTGCAATTCTGGCACTGCTTCGGAATTGGCAGCCCCTGAAGCTCGGAAACATCCATCCGGGCCAGCCTGATCGTCCCTTCAAGATTATCACGATAGGTTTTGGCAGATGCCATGTCACCAGCATTTTCGGCCTCTTCAGCCAGTTGCCGATAGCTTTGGCGAGCATTCTCGACATCAGGCTGCCATTCCTCTTCACCCAAGCCTTCCAGCCGCTTGAGCCAAGTCATGTAAAATTTGGCATTGGCCAACGATGAAATCGCTTCTGATCGAGTCTTTGATTCAGCTTTCGAGTCTGCGGCAAGATCAGTCACCAGGGATTCAAGATCAGCGGCAGCCTCAGGCAATTGTCCGGAGAACATCTGCGCCTGAGCCTTGCTCAATCGAATGGCCTGTGCAAGCTGCGGCTTCTCGCCGGCGTCAACGATCGCAAGCGCGGCATCGTAAGCCGCCATCGCCCTGGACCAGTCTTCGGCAGCAGCAGCTGTTTTCGCTGCCGAGAGCAATTCGGCTGCTTTGTCCATCTTCATGGCATTCTGGCCGGGGCCGAAATGATAGGCGCCCACCAGAGCCGGTAACGTCAGCCAGAGAACCATTAGCAACGAACGCATGTCAACTGCTCCTTCATTTCTGAGCCGATCGAAACCGTACTGCAATTGATTTAGAGCGATAGATCATCAATCAGATCAAGTTTACACCTTCCCACATCGTTTGACAACGCAGAAGCCGACTATTTTCAAATTCAATTTTCCTATTTTTCGTTCTTGGATCGATTCATCTCACACCAACACGCCAGCCAGTGCCCAGGCTGTGCAGCATCAGTGGCAGAATTGCAATAATCAGCGAGGAAACGCCCGCTGCCAGAAGTGCATATTCTCGCGCACCAAGCTGTTCGAACGGGCCGGCATCAGCTCTGGCCGTCACTGATTGAATTAAATCCGTTGGTAAATGCTTTTCGTTGCCATCGTGATAATTACCGCTGAGCCGCGTGGCCATCTGTCGAAGCGTTGAACTGTCCTGACGTGATGCCCGCCCATCAATAAATTTGCCTGATTTCGTGTCTCCCACACCAACCATCAGCACATCAGAAACCGACACAGGTCGCTGAGGCATGCCAGTGGCTGGAATCGTATCGCCATCAGTCACAAGCATCACCAGCGTGCTTTTTGGCTGAAATGGGGCTGCAATGCGAAACGCTTCCTTCAAGCCCGCCAGCAAATCAGTCTTGCCCGGCTTAAATGCAAAATTCAGAGGCAAATCGTTTAAGATATTGCGAACAACTTCCAGATCCTTCGTATCAATCACAACTGGTTTTGAACCATTATAGCAAGCGACGACACTCGTCAGATATTGCTCCATCGGCACACGCTGAAAAAATGATTCCAAAAGCTCCCGGGCCCTCTTGCGGCGGCTCTCCTTATGTTCTGGGCCGGCGTCTTCCAGCGTCATGCTTGGTGAGACATCCAGCACCATGACGATATGCTTTTTTTGATTCTCGGGCACAACGGCTGATTGATGCACCTTGGCAGGAAGTTCAATCAATAATACAAACGCACCTGCAAGCAAACCAAATGCAACCGCCCTCAGAAGAGGAACGAAAAAGACCCATTGGCGTGGCTTTTCATCTGGCCCGAATGCCAATCGGCCCAGCCGGCGCAGACGCCTGGCATGAATGGATTCGGCAAGGAGAATCCAGAGAAATAAAACAGCAGCAACAGTTGCGGCTTTCACCATGGCGTGTACCTTAACCCCATTGCAGCCACTGCGGAAACACTCAGAAAAACAAGCCCTGCAATCGACCAGGGCATAAAATCATCGAGCACCTGTGCAGAGGTCTGTATCAACCGGGCCCGGTTCATTTCATCAATCCGGCCAAACATTGTTTTCAGCGATTCCGGATCGCCAGGCTGAAATGCCTCACCGCCTGTGTAATGAGTGATATTAATAATCTCCTCCGGAATATCCCCGCCGGCAACATGAATGCAATAGACGATAATATTATCTCGCTTCAGTGTGCGGGCGATCTCTTCATCACGGCCTGCGGAAAGGTCGGCGCTGGCACCATCAGAAATCAGAATAATCAGCCGGTCGCCTTCTTCGCGAGTCAGTAAAAGGTCGCGGCAAGCCATGAGGGCCTTACCAATCTCGGTTCCGCCCATCCACGGCGGCGCTTTATCGGGCGACATAAAGGGTGCTGCATGGCGAATGGCATTAATGTCGTTCGTGAGAGGCACCCAGTGCAGCACATTATTGCCGAAAAAAGTCAGCCCGACAGCATCACCCTGACGCTTGTCAAGAAATGCATTAATTGCTTCCATTGAGCCATCGTAGCGCGTGCCGCCACCGAATGGGGCCATCATACTCCCGGATACATCCACACAGAGTTCAATATTCGTCATCGCTCTGCGCGTTTGCGGAATCGACAATTTCTGCGGCCCCGCAAGTATGATTATCACGATTGCCAATAAGATCGAGGGCAGGGCTTCAGTCAGTGAAAGCAATCGCTTCAACCATCGCCGCTCGGGGATTTGTGTCGCATCAGCCGGTAACGACACACGATAAAAAGCCCATTGATTTTGCCAGTACATTAATAAAAACGGAACTGCCAGCCCGACTAATACCAATGGGTGTGAAAATGAAACCGGGATGATATCACTCATGATTTTTCAAGCCCTTTCCGGCCTTCGTTTTCATTAAACTTCCATCGGCCACGGTTTCATAAGGTTTTAATAATAATGCAATTTCGTCGTCGCTCGCAGTTCGTTCGCCTGGTGGCATGTGCAGCCATTCTTCCAGCTTTAGGAATAAAGGCCCTGCCTCTGCATGTGATTTCAAGGAAGTGAGAATTCTAGCAGGAGCGATTTCATCTCCAAATTGCAATTGGTCTGTCCAATAGGCAATCAGAAGCGATTCCAGTTCAGCTCGCCGATTTGGCTCAATACGCCCTTCACAAGCGGCCTGAACAAGCGGTTTTAAGCGTTCAGCCAAAGTCAGGGGTTGCCTTTCTTCGCTTTTATTTATTGTATTTCGGTTCTTTGCACCCTTCCACAGAATGGCCAAGCCAATAAGCCAGATCACTACAAAAGTATCAAGCTTTGTGAAGTATTTCAGCCAATCGGCGATGATGGGTTGTTCAGGCCGAGTGGGCTCTATTTTTCCAGCCTCAAGTGAACTCGTAATTTCAATTTCGATAGGTGAAATATTCGCTGTGGTTTCCGCTGGGTTTTTCCGTTTCAGATTTTTGGAAAGATCATAACGACCTGGTTCAAATCCCGTAAATTCAAGGTCATATCGAAAAGCATCCCCATGACGAAATGTCTCGGCCACTCGAACGACAATTTTCGCACGAGGGTCAGTGTCAGCAATGGCTTCAAGCTCGCCACCGGGAATGACAATCTGATTGATCTTCCCAACCATACCCACCGGCACGCTTGTTTTTGAGTCTGGAAGTGCTTTTTTTTGAGTATTTTCCTGCGCATGGCTGAAATGAAATTGACCATGACAGAGCATGAACGCCAGGAATTGAAATTGCATGAACCGGCGAAAAATGAATTTAAAAGACATCATCGAGCCCCTCGACCAAGCACGTTTCTGGCTTTGAAAAACCGCCTCAATCGGGCAGCATAGGGCTGGGAAACGTCGATGGAAAGGCAGTCGATCTGGCTCTTTTTAAGCGATTCACGCAGAGCAGCAGCATCAACCCATGCCCGTTTGCCTGTTGCGATAAGACTTCGACCGGTTTCGGCTTCTCTACCGCGAACAAATCCAGTACCGCTCAGGCCATTCTCTGCCGGATCAACCAGATGAATCACCGAACAATCGTGTGCCTGGGCAGCCAGCTTCAATGCGGGCAGAGCCACCGGGTCGTGCAGGTCTGAAAGCACAATCATCTGGCTTCGCTGCGGTAATCGTGCGGCCAGCTCACTCACGCGGCGGCCGAGATTCGTCGGTTCATCAAAGCGGTATCGCCGCAGTGAATGCAGCCAGCCGTGCACCTGATCCTTTGCCAGGCTCTCCGGGTGCATCAGCCCTCTCCCCCCAACACCCATAAAACCTACAGGGCGAATGGCTTCAAGCGAAGCCAATGCCACTCCGCCGGCGATAAAAGTCGCCACTTCATATTTGGATCTTCGCGTTGAGCTGATCGTCATGCTTGCCGATGTATCGACCATGATCCAGACCGGCAGCCGCTTGATCGCCTCGTATTCCTTGACGTGCACCTTACCGGTGCGGGCCGTCACGCGCCAGTCAATCGCCTTAATCGAATCACCCGATTGATAAGGCCGCGACTGATGATATTCAAGGCCGGAGCCAATATAGGGCGAACGATCCGTGCCGAAGGCGAGACTGTCCGCCAATCTCTTGACCGCAATCAGAAATTGCCGGGAATCAAGAATTTCGGGCGAATCAAGAAATCCTTCCATGTGCTGCCCCGTTACTTGACTTCTGACCCAGATTCTCGCCATAAGGCCCCAGCAGCTCACGCAGCACTTTCGGCCCGGTCATGCCATCGGCCAGCGATTCATAATTGAGCCGAACACGATGCAAAATGACATCTTCCGCAAGTCGGTAAAGATCTTCCGGCGTTACATAATTTCGACCATGAATCAGGGCCCGCGCCCGCGATGCTTTTACCAGTGCAATGCCGGCCCGGGGGCTGCAACCAAGCTCAAGTGCCGGATGGCTGCGGCTGCGATTCACAAGCTCAACCACATGATCGGTAAATGTATCGCTCACATAGACTTCATGAACGGCTTCCATCGCCGCGACGAGGTCATCAATCGAGCCGACCGGCTCATGATCCAGAACATCAAATTCGGTTTTAACAACGGCCCCACGTTCCTGCCGTTTCACGCCCAGGCGTGTGTTGCGCCGAAGGACTTCGCGTTCTTCATCAGGAGAGGGATATTGCAGGCGATGGCAAAGCATGAAGCGGTCGAGCTGGGCTTCAGGCAATTCAAAGGTGCCGGCCTGTTCCACCGGGTTCTGGGTGGCGATTACCAGAAACGGAGCGGGCAGGGAAAAAGTTTCGCTGCCAATCGTTACGCGCCTTTCCTGCATCGCTTCCAGCAGGGCCGACTGCACTTTGGGCGCGGCTCGGTTAATCTCGTCCGCCAGCAGCAAATTCGTAAAAATTGGCCCTTTTCGGGTGTGAAATGTATTGGTGCGGGGGTCGAGAATTTCGCTGCCCAGAATGTCGGAAGGGAGCAGGTCAACCGTGAACTGAACCCGGTTAAAGGCGAGATCAATCGATTTGGAAAGCACTGAAACAAGCAGTGTTTTGGCCAGGCCCGGCACACCCTGAAGCAGCAGGTGGCCGCCGGTGAAGAGGGCAATCAGGAGTCGCTCAACGACTTCATCCTGCCCAACGACAACCTCACCCACGCGGGCACGCACGACGCTGATAAAGTCAACCGTGCGGCGGGGTGGGCTTGAGCTCACGTTATTCGCTTCATTCATCGCTCTGTTCATCCCTCAAATTCACACCACCGCGAAGCTGAACCATGACAATAAAAATGCCTGGTTTTCAAGCAGAAATCGCTAATCAAGCATGTTCTATCAGGCATCTGAACTGATAAAAAATATTGTAATCAATGAGTCTTCAGAGCGGAAACAGGCAAAGTAGAAAATCGAAGAAAAAGAGTCTCAAACCGATATTAAAATGTTCGTTTACGTAGGATGTTTTTTGGCTGCCACTTGATTCACCACAAAAATGAAGGTATCAAAGATATTATAAAAGATTTTTCTTGATAGTGACTGAATCGGGGCAAGCACCATGTCCGTAGGTTACGATGCCGGAAGCACCAATGAGGAGTTGCTGAAGCTGCTGCGTCGAATGGACGGAGACTTCGCCTGGGAGCGATTCCTGGCAACCTATCAGCCAATGATTCGCCTGTGCTGCCAATCATCGAATCTCAATCATCAGGAAATTGATGAAGTTGAGTCGATGGTATTGAGTAAGTTGCTTACATTCTTCAGGCGTACTGAAAGTCGTATCAAATTCAGTTTTCGTGGGTTTCTCTCAACGCTTGTACAGAATGAGGTCTGTGAATTTCTTCGTCAAAAGAAACGAAACACCATGATTTCAATCGATCATATTGCGATTGATTCACAGATTTCCTCGATTTCACCGCAGTTAGCTTCCGAGTTTGAAGAACTTGAAAATCAGATTTGCCAGCGGGTTCTGCTGATTCAGAAATCGGTTGAAATGGTTAAAAGTAAAATTGATGAGCAGACTTGGCAAATTTTCTGGGATTATGCAATTCTTGATCAACGGCCAGAAGATGTGGCAAAGCGATATAATGTTTCGGTTTCAGCCGTATTTAAATACCGTCAGCGTATTTCAAACAAATTGAAAATTGCTGGTGATAAATTGAGTCGCGGCCTGGATGTTTCAAACACCGATGAATAGCGAAAATGATCTTGCGGAATGCCCTTCGCCCGGTATTCTGAAATTATTTGTAAGCAGTGAGCTGAGCGAATCTTCTGATCGCATGGTGGAAGCGCATGTCGAGCATTGCCCGTCATGCCAGGCGTGGCTGCATGAAGCAGCCCTTCGAGACAAGCCGTTTTTTCTTGATTTCGAGATGCAGACTGGAAATGGAAATGGTTCAACCATTGAAATTCCTGATATTCCGGGATATGAACTTGACGGCACACGTCGGGAAGGCGGGCAGGGGGTTGTCTTCAGGGCCAAAGAATTGCAATTGGGGCGAACTGTTGCAATTAAAATGATGAAACCTGGATTTTTCAGCGGCGATATGAATCAAAGCTCGCTGATGAAAGAAGCCAGAGCTGTTGCGCGATTATCGCATGAAAATATTGTCAGGCTCCACTCGGTCGGCTGGTTAAACAATGCCCCCTACCTGGTGATGGACTGGGTGGACGGCGGCACCCTTTCAGATAAGCTTCAAAGAAATAAACCATCGCACAAAGAGTCAGTTGCATTATTGATACAACTGGCTTCAGCAATCGAGCATGCACACGAAAATCAGATTCTGCATCGAGACATTAAGCCATCGAATATTATGATGACTGGTAATGGTTTTGATGGGATGAAAATTACAGATTTTGGCCTCGCCAAACTGGGCCGGCCTGATGGAGGATGGTCAACAGCCAGTGATATGGTTGGCACGCCGGTTTACATGGCTCCTGAAATGCTCCTTGATGAATTGGGACAAGTCGGCCCCGCAGTTGATATTTATTCCCTTGGTGCAGTATTGCATTTGATTATTACCGGCAAGGTGCCCTTTGAAGGAATAAATCCATTTGATCTGGGCCTGAAGGTGATGCGCCAGGAAATTAAATCACTCCGGATTCATTCACCCGGAATACCTGCGGATCTTGAAACCATCTGCCTGAAATGCCTTCAGAAAGAGCCATCAGATCGATATGCGACAGTGGCGGCACTTCGTGAGGATCTCATTCGTTTTCAGCAGGGCAGGCCGATTCTTGCCAGCCGTGAATCAACCATCCGCCGTTGGCGCAGGTGGGCAAAGCGTGAGCCAATTGCTGCCATACAACTGGGGGGGGTTATCAGTTTTTTAATCATCACGATTATGACCCTTGTTGTTTTATTGAGACAATCAAGCCGGCAGGAAAAAATCGCCGAAGAAAGGCTGTCAAAAACCGTGGAAGCAATGCGGCTTTCGTCGCCGATTTTCAAGCGATTTTTACAGGGCTTTCCTGCGAGGGCGGAAGAAATTCAGAATATCATGAATTATGCCCGTCTGCGAGAAAGCATTGGAGCGGAGCCAGAGGATCTGAAAGACCGATTGCGTTTTCATTATGTGACACTGGAATTGGCCGATGCCATCAAGAATTTAAAAGGCTATCAGTCTGAAAGCCTTGAGCTTTCAATGAAAGCCAGGGAAAAAATCGCCAGTTTCATTAATAAAAATCGAAAAGCAATTTCTGAAATTATCGTATTTGAATCCAAACCTGATCATTTTCAATTTACTTTACTGGAAAAGGCTGAAATTCAATACGGTCACGCCTGCTCACAGATTGCCGGGATTTATAATCTTAATCAGAATCCAGAAACATATAAACTGTGCGAGCAGTTTCTTAATGAAGCAATCCAACATGCCAAAATCGCACTTGAATTAAACCCCGATCTCGATGAAGCCAAGTTAAATCTGGCAAATTATTATGCTGCATTGTATCCGTATCAATTAGGAAATAAAGACCTCGCCGATGCTGAGTTATCGCTGGAGAAATCAGTTGAGATCATCCGTGAAATCGTTGATCTTGATCCCAAATCCCAGGAAAGATGGGATTTCATGATCATATATGAAAGGCTATTGGCAGAGTATCAATTGATCACTAAAAACGATAAAGAAGTTTTCTTGCAATCCCTCAAAAATATCGAATTGCTTTTATCAGACACCAGAATCTTGCAGGCACCTGACCCTGGGCTTCTCTACCTTGAGATTTTAGAAACGATTCATTATAGAGTCCCATTTCATTTCTCCAATAATGAATATCAAACAGCAGTTGAAACCTGCTCTAACCAGATAAAACAGCTAACAAATCTGAAAATCAAGCCAAAAGACCTACGAATCTATGACCGAACCCTGTTCAGATATA
>JBILGL010000626.1:0-2767 GCA_044351075.1 Isosphaeraceae bacterium
CGGATAACTCTTCAATTTCGGATCCGTCGCCCCATATCCGTTAAATAGCAGAGCATTCTCAGGCTGGAGGAAAAGCCCACACATCACCATATAAATCTGCTGCCTGAGCGACCCCCGAACCCGCCCGGCATAAGCCCACCGGGGTGCCTTCTCGTTTTGCAGATTCCGCCCAATCAAGTCGTCCAGACAATTCACGCCCTGAGGCGTGTTGTAACGATACGGCAAATCGCCCATCAGCGTGATAAAGTCGAGGTCGTCGCCAAGTTTATCAAATTTTGCCTTAAGATCGTTTGCAATCACTTCGACAGCCCGCGCCCGAATGCTGGCCTCATCAATCGTCAGCACATCCGCCCAATTCTTATCCTCTGGCCAAAGCACCAGTCCTTGCCTTCGGCCAGCGGCCAGGGCGGCGGCGGCAATGGCGTCGTCGCCGGGGCGGGCCAGCACAATGCCGGGGCTGCGCGGCGGCTGTTGCAGCCAGAGAATATTGCCCGGAATATTGCCTTTCGGCTCATCTTTGGGCGGTAAAATCCCGCGCAGGGCGGCCGTCAGGGCAAAAGGCCAGATCTTATCATCAGCAATGGCCGCTGCCTTGCCGGGGTAGCGAATCACTCGCCTGGGCCGGAAGGCGGCAATAAATTTCAGGGTCGTTTCCGGGTCGTCAATCAGAATCGGAAAAAAACTCTGCTCGTCCCATGCGGCCAGGGCTTCCAGAAAAGTCTCGCGATTCGGCACAAGACAGACCGCGTCCACCACCCTCCGCCGACTCTCATTTGCCGCCTTTCGCCAGCTTTCACTACCGCTGATAAGCTCTATATCATCAAGCTCAGCAAGGCTTTGCGGCACTCGCGGCTCCTGCTGGGCCGGCATCATGGCGGCGGTGCTCAGCAGGATGACGGCCGGCAGCAGAAGTGTCGTAAAAATCCTGCAAATCATCAGCGGGTGCTCCGTGCCGGTCTTTTGTGGTGCCTTCCATTGTTCTCCACTTATTTTACGCCTGAGCCCAGCCGATCTCCAGCAGGAAAAAGAAGAGAAATCGTGAAAATCAGCCGGGGAATGTGCTTGACCCTTTTGCCCAACTGGTTTATTTTCCAGAGAATTGAAACAATGCGGTCAGGCCATGAGTGGCGACCGTGCCGGTGATGGATCGAGCCGACCGGCCGAAGATGAACCGGGGGGGAGCGAAGGGCAGATGTCAGAATCTTTTACACCCCTGCGTGGCAGGATTTACGACGACATTACCCAGTGTGTGGGCAACACGCCGCTGATTCGTCTGCGAAAAACCAGCGAGGGGTGCCTGGCCGAAGTGCTGGCCAAGCTTGAAAATTTTAACCCGCTCTGGTCCGTGAAGGACCGCATCGGCGTGAACATGATCAACGAAGGCGAAGCCGCCGGCCTCATCAAGCCCGATACGCTGATCATCGAGCCGACCAGCGGCAACACCGGCATTGGCCTGGCCTTCACCTGTGCCGCCCGCGGCTACCGCCTGATGGTCACCATGCCCGAAAGCATGAGCCTTGAGCGGCGTCGGCTGATCAAGGCCTTCGGGGCCGAAATCGTGCTCACCCCCGCCGCCGAAGGCATGCCCGGTGCGGTGCGAAAGGCAGAGGAAATCGCGGCCTCCACGCCGAATTCGTTTATGCCTCAGCAGTTTAAGAATCCGGCTAACCCTGACGTTCACCGCAAAACCACGGCCGAGGAGATCTGGACAGACTCCGGCGGCAAGCTTGACTATCTCGTCTGCGGCGTCGGCACGGGCGGAACAATCACCGGCTGCGGCGAAGTGCTGAAAAGTCGCCTGCCCCATCTGAAGGTCATCGCGGTTGAGCCGGCCTCTTCCCCTGTGCTCACCCAGATGCGCAGCGGCCAGCCCGTCAAGCCGGGTCGCCATGCCATTCAGGGCATCGGGGCCGGATTTATCCCTGATGTGCTCAATACGACAATTATCGATGAAGTCATTACCATCCCCGACGAAACCGCCTTCGAAACGGCCCGGCAACTGGCCAAGCAGGAAGGCATGCTGGTCGGCATCTCCTGTGGTGCGGCAGCAGCGGCGGCCTTGCAGGTGGCGCGTCGTCCGGAAGCGGCCGGCAAGCGGGTTGTGGTGGTTCTGCCAGACCTCGGCGAGCGGTATCTCTCGACACCGCTCTACCCCGAATGAACCGCCCGCGGCCTGAAGATGGATCTTCCCGCAAAGTTGAATTGACCATTCGCCCCGATATTTATGAGGCGATGATTCGCCATTGCCTCGCCGAAACGCCGCTCGAATGCTGCGGTATTCTGGCCGGCAAAGACGCCCGCGCCTGGTCCATCTATCCCCTGCCCAACGCCTGCCAGAGCGAAACTCGCTACAACGCCGACCCCCAGGCCCTCATTCGTGCCGTTCAGGCCATGCGCCGCGATGGCACCGAAATCATGGCCATCTACCATTCCCACCCCAAATGGCCACCCGTGCCCAGCCAGACAGATCTTCGTGAAAATCACTACGGCGAAGTGCCCCGCATTATCATCGGCCTTCTGAATGCACCGCCCGAATGCCGCATCTGGCGGTTTTACTCAGACCCCTATCGCTATACCGAGCTCGCCTGGTCCATCGCCCATTTTGAGATCGGCAAGCCGCTCGCCAGTCAGCCTTAACTCAAAAAAATCGGTCGCCATCGCCTTCTGACCGCAATCAATCCGCCCTCTGATACAATGACCGACCCCACCCCGAATCAACCTTCAGCCGAATCGCCCACTCCCACACAGAGCCCCGGCCCGACCACCG
>JBILGL010000124.1:0-9492 GCA_044351075.1 Isosphaeraceae bacterium
TGCAATTGTATTTCATCAAATAAAAAAATCCCCTTGAGGAAGCCGTCAAACACGAAGATGGCTTTGCTCTGGGGGATGGTCTGTAATGGGACTCAGCTTCGATGCCGTTTTGCTGCTTCGCTTTTTGATTCTTCTGGAAAATTCCTTGCAAAACTTTTCTTAAACTCAATTCAGAGAGAAAACCGGAGTTGACAAGATCTTTGGGAATTTTCCCTGTCCACATTACTAAATACAAGGCTAACCCGAAGCACTAGCGGGGGATAAAAAATCAGATAGATTGCTCAGAATAATTCCCTCGCTTGCGCTCTTTGAAGTTGCGCTTTTTGAGGTATCTGTTTTCTTTGCGGCTCCAGAGGAGCCGGCTATGAATAGTTATGGCCTCCGGCCATCGATAAGAATAGGCATTGTATTATTGGGCTCCAGAGGAGCCGGCTATGAATAGTTATGGCCTCCGGCCATCGATAAGAATAGGCATTGTATTATTGGGCTCCAGAGGAGCCGGCTATGAATAGTTATGGCCTCCGGCCATTTAAAAATCCTATCGAATCCTGGGATTTCAGCCAATCGACGATACAAAAGCGCAAATTCAAAACTAGCGCTTCGGGTTAGCCTGCTGTCGTGGAATTACGGCCAAAAAGCAGCAAAGAGAAAGAAATATCCGGTTTTCTGAATGAACGGAGTTTAATCGATTGCAAACTTTTTGAATATCATTAAGGCTGTTTTTTTTGAAACTTATTGACTTATCGTGGCTGTGGCATTTAATCTGAGCATAGATTTCCCACAGGCTTTGTATTGCAATTCGTTCAGCCACAGGCGGAGAGAGCTGCAGGAGTCGATGAAAAGCAAAAGTTTTTCGTAAAACTGGTTCTTTTTCCGGTCTGATGATCTGTTCGATTCTGGAAGTTAAACAAAGGAATTCATTGAATGGCAAGGTATTCGATCGAAGAATTTATTCAGGCCACAGGCCAGAAAGATCTTGGCGAGGGCGTTTTCGAGCTGGAAAATGATCGTATGCTTGAGATCAACCTGGATGGTCGAGTCTGGACAAAACTTGGCTCGATGGTCGCCTATCTTGGACAAATTAAATTTACTCGAGAGGGAATTCTTGAACACGGAGCAGGTAAGTTGCTCAAGCGATTCATCAGCGGAGAAGGAACTCGCTTGACCAAAGCAGAGGGCAAAGGGCGACTATACCTTGCGGACCAAGGGAAAAAAGTTTCGATCATTCATTTGAAAGGTGAAACAATTTGTGTTAACGGAAACGATATTTTAGCATTTCAGGGCGATATTCAATGGGACATTCATCTCATTCGAAAAGTCGCAGGAATGCTGGTAGGCGGGTTGTTTAATATGAAGCTCTCTGGTCATGGCATGATCGCCATCACAACTCATCATGATCCTGTAACGCTCAGCGTTACGGCCCAGACTCCAATCACGACCGATCCAAATGCGACTGTGGCCTGGTCCGGATCGCTGACACCCGCGATCAAGACCGACATTTCATTCAAAACCTTCTTCGGACGTGGCAGCGGCGAATCGATTCAGATGCAGTTTCGTGGCGATGGTTTTGTTGTGATTCAGCCGATGGAGGAACTCTACCTCCAGTCAGGCAGTCAATAACAACCTCATCGCTAACCGATCCATTCTGCCTTTTTTCACCAAGGCGAATTGAGAAGAGTTCTTGCGACTCTTACTTCTTTTTCGCCGATTGTTTGTCGTTCTTTGCTGGAGCGGGTTTCGCTGGAGTCGCTTTGGCTGCTGGCTTCGGCTTGGATTTCACAGCACTTTTTGCCGGGGCCGGTTTCGCTGGAGCGGCTTTGGCTGGGGCTGGTTTGACAGTTGCCTTTGGCTTTTCTGCTGGCTTGGCCGGGGCGGGCTTCGCTACCGGCTTGGCTGGGGCAGCGGCGGTTTTCTTATCGGCGGCGGCCTGTGGTTTGGCTGGCGATTTCACCGGTGCAGCGGCTTTTTCGGAAGTGGCCGGTTTTTTCTCAGAAGCTTTTGGAGTTGCAGCCGGGGCGTTTTTCTTTGATTTCTGCTCAGGCGATTCGGATTTCTGGTTGGCCGGGGCCGGTGGTGCCGTCACCGCTTCGGCCTTCTTTTCGGCCTTTTTCGGTTCGGGCGGCTTGGCGGCCGGTTTCGGTGGATTAAGCCGAAGCTGGTAATCATTGCAGTTGGCGGCCAGCGGGCAGGTCGAACACTTGGGGGCGGTGGTGGTGCAGATGTTTTCGACAAAAAGTTCGAAAAGACGGATGGCCTGGAGAATCTGGGCCTTGGAGATATTCTTTTCCAGCAGGCCGCGAATGGTGGGAATGTCGTTACCGGGTTCGGCTATGCCCAGTCGGGTGAGCATAAGAGCAATTCGCTGATCGACCGGGAATGCGTGTCCGCCAAATGTCAGCACCTGGACTTGCGACAAATGAAAGTCGTTGCCAAGTGTTTCGTAGGAGCCCAGTTCCTCGCGGGCCTCTTTCCAGGTCTTGCGGCTCAGGCCTTCCACTTCAAATTTATAATTCTTGCGGAAAAGCTCACGCAGGAATCGCTTGATGGCCGTGCCGCGATGGTCGGCGTCCGGATAATCCGGCAAGTAGCTGCGTATCTCTTCAAGATCGCTGACGCGAAGGTCGTTCCAGTCAATGAAATTGTCACGATTCGCCAGTCGCTCAAGGGCATTAACGGCAGAATCAAACGAATGATTCTCTCGCAGGATCGAAAACAGAACGCATTCCAGAAGCGACATTCGCGTTAGTTCGGCTGCGTCCGGAAAGAGCTTGCGGAATGTCTCAAGAATCTGCGGCACGCTTACGGATTTGGTTTTGGTGGTGGCCATCTTCTGAATTACTCAAAATTGCCGGGGAGAGAATCGGATTATTGTAAAAGATACACCAGGATCTTGCAGATGATGAGCTCAGTGGTCAATCATCTGTATCTTCAGCATCGTCGCTGGTGGCCTCGGTCGCAAGTGAATCCGTCTTTAAGCCGGATTCATTCTCTTCCGGGCTGACCGTTGATTCAATCAGCCGCAGCAGATCGGCTGTTCTTTTGGCGGAGTCGTCGAACTCAAAACGAAGCTCGGGTGTGACACGCGTCTGAAGCCGGGCCGCAATCTTGGATTGCAGATAGCCACGCGCGGACTGAAGGCCGTGCATGACGCGCTTTTGTTCCCGCTGGTCGCCCGTGACAGTAAAAAAGACCTTGGCTTGGCGAAGGTCAGGCGAGACTTCCGCGCTCAGAATCGTCACATTCCGGACTCGCGGATCATGAACATCAAAGAGAATGGCATTGGCCACCACTTCCCGAACTGCCTGTGCCACGCGTAGGGGCCTGTGTGAACTCATGCGGTATTTGTTCTGAAGATTCTCAGGTTGTGATTTGATGCAGAAAAAGAATCAGCCGCCGTGCCTTTCAGCAACCGGCGGCCCATTTCGTGGTTGATCAGAGCGTCCGGCGAATCTCTTCGATCTTGAAGGCTTCAATGATGTCATCAACCTTCACATCGTCGTAATTGGCGATGCGAATGCCGCACTCAAAGCCTTCACGCACTTCGCGGACGTCATCCTTGAATCGCTTGAGTGCTTCAAGCGAACCCTTGTAAATTTCGCGGCCATCGCGCACCAGCCGCACCTTGGCCGTTCGTTCGATCGTGCCGGAGGTGACAAAACAGCCAGCCACTGTGCCGATCTTGGAGATCTTGAAGACCTGTCGCACCGCAGCCCGGCCCAGATGGACCACCTTGATCTCGGGAACAAGCATCCCCTCGATGGCCTTCTTCACTTCGTCCGTCACCTGATAGATGATGTCGTATCGACGAATGTCGATCTTCTTCTCATCAGCCAGGCTGATCGCCCGGTCTTCAGGCGCCACGCGGAAGCCAACGACAATTGCCTGCGAGGCATCAGCCAGCTGAATGTCGCTTTCGGTAATGCCGCCCACCGCCCGGTGCAGAATACGGATCGGGATTTCGGCGTTTTCCAGCTTCTCAAGCTCTTTGGTCAGGGCCTCGAGCGAGCCCTGCACATCCGCCTTGAGGATGATGTTCAGGCTTCTGACCCGCTGTTCCTTCATGCGGTCAAAGAGATTTTCCAGCGTAACCGCCGAACGTTCCGAACGCTCCAGCTCGCGCGAGCGTTCCTTTCGGTTGCCGGCAATTTCACGGGCTTTGGAAAGATCAGGCAGAACGGCGAATTTTTCGCCGGCGTCCGGCACTTCGTCCAGACCGCTGACTTCCACCGGCGTGCTCGGGCCGGCAGTTTCCACCGGCTCGCCACGATGATTAAACATTGCCCGCACACGGCCATAACCATTGCCGCAGACGATCACATCGCCCACCTTGAGCGTACCGTCTTCCACCAGCATGGTGGCCACGACGCCACGGCCCTCGGAGACCTGCGACTCAAGGCAGGTGCCGACCGCAGGCCGATGCTCATTACCCTTGAACTCCTTGAGCTCGGCGATCAGCAGAAGGTTTTCCAGCAGATCAGCGATACCCTGACCCGTGTGGGCCGAGGTTTTCACCACAATCGTGTCGCCGCCGTATTCTTCCGGCACCAGGCCGTGCTGGCTCAGCTCGCCAAAGATTCGGTTCAGGTTCACGTTCGGCAGGTCGATCTTGTTCAGTGCCACCACAATCGGCACTTCAGCCGCCTTGGCGTGGCTGATCGCTTCTTCCGTCTGCGGCATCACGCCGTCGTCGGCCGCGACAACCAGCACGACGATATCCGTGACGTTGGCACCACGGGCCCGCATCGAAGTAAAGGCTTCGTGGCCGGGGGTGTCAAGGAAAGTGATCTGGTGACCATTGTGGGAGACCTGATAGGCACCGATGTGCTGCGTAATACCGCCCGATTCATGGGCCGCCACGTCAGACTTGCGGATCTTGTCAAGCAGCGACGTCTTGCCGTGGTCAACGTGGCCCAGAATCGTGATAATCGGCGGCCGGGGCTCTTTTTCGCCCTCTTCGGTCTGGTCGATGAAGACATCAAGCATGTCGTCTTCGGCCGTTCGCTCATGCACGATGCGCAGCTCGACACCAAAATCCATCGCCAGCTCAATCGCAGTCTGCTCGGGCAGCGCGTCGTTAATTCGCACAGCCTTGCCCTGCTTGAACAGGTGTGTCATGATCTCGTTGGCCTTGACACCAATAGCCTCGGAGAGGCTTCGTACGTTGACCGGCGGCTGAAGTTCGGCAACATCCTTGCGAGTCTGCTGCACGACCTGCTGCTGCTTATGCTTCGGCCGGCGGCGACGACGTGTTGATTCATCATCATCGTCCGTATCGATTACCGAACCAACGGAGACCGGCGATGTCACCCGATCCTTCTGGCGAGTCGTTCGCTGCTCACGACGGGCAGCACGGTCGCTTGGCCCTGCGCCCTTTCCGGCACGCCGACGCTCTTCTTCTTCATCAATCGGTGGCGGAAAACCTACAGATTGGGCCGCCACACCTGGAACGAGACCTACCGGCTGCCCAGGTGCGGGGCGCTGGCCGGGAGGCAAAGGCCCTGTTGGACGTTGGCCAGGGGCCTGCGGACCGCCCGGCTTGACCGGGGCTGAGCTTGACTTGATCTGCCCTGATTCCATCATCGCCTTGAGTTGCTCAGGCGAAAACTTGCGGTCAGGACGGGTGTAATTCCCTTGCCCTGCGCCAGGAGCTGGGCCGCTGGGGCGACCCGATGGTTGTGACTGGCCAGGAGGTGAGGAAACCTGTGGGAGTGGGCGATTCCCGCCCCTGTTGCCAAAATGATCTCGCAGCGGTGCGGAACCCTTGGTCTGAGTGGGAGCCGATGGCCGAAACTGTGGCACATTGGGTGTGGTTGGCCGGGGTGGCTGCGGCTTCTTATCCTGGGGCTGGGCCGGCAACTGCGCAGCAGGCTTGGGCGGCTGGGCCACCGAGCCGCCCGCTGCTGGCGGACCAAAACTTCTTCTTACACCGGATGGATCAATGTAATCACCCCGTCGAATCGGCCCCGAAGGAATCGGAGGCTGTGCCTGTGCCACTGGCCGCTCTGGCATCACAGACGTTGGCGGTTCGCCTGTCGATGCAGGTTGCGAAGCAGGCTCTTTTACGATGGGGGCTCGGGGTGGAACCGGTGGTTGAATCCGGCGATGAAGGCCACTGGAAACCTGAGGCGGCTTACCGCCGGCCTGTACTGGAGCACTGCCACTCTGTACCGAGACGGTGCCGGGCCGGGCTGGGCCACGCGCTGGCGGCTGCTGACCGGTACGCTGGGCATCCGACTGTGGTCTTGCCGCAGGAGGCCTGTCAAGCTGGCCTGAAGAAGGCTGTGGACGAGCGGCAGGGGCAGATGTCGATCCAGCAGCAGGGGCGGCAGACCGTGGCATCTGAGTCGTTGGGATGGACGTGACAGGCCTGACTTCACTGGCAGCCGTGCTGGAAACCGCTGGGGTCGGTGCTGGCTTCGGCTCTTCGTGAGCTGTTGCGGTCACAGATGGAGCCGGTGATGGTTTCGGCTCGGGCCTGGGCTCAGCCTGAGCGGCTGCCGGTTTGGCCGAGGCAGGTTCTGCGGCTGGTGCCTGAGCAGACACTGGTTTAGGCTGCGGCTTGGTCTCCGCAGTGGATTCAGGTTCGGATGCGGCAAAATGCGCACGTACCTTTTCAATTTGAGAAGGTTCAAGCGTGGCCAGAACGCTTGCCTTCGTCAGAAGCCCTTCCGCCTTAAGAAAATCCAGAATAACCTGACTTTTCAGATTTAAATCTTTCGCCAGTTCGTGAACCCGGGTGGACAAATCGCTCTCCTTCGTAACCTGTTCTGGATGGAAAATGCTGAGCCCGGAAAATTCATAGTCCTGCAGAATATATTGATTGAAGCAGGAAAACAGCTCGATTGCATGAAATGGAGCATGTTAATTTTCCGTTGAACCGTTGCCTGATGACTGAGTGGCCTCGGATGAGGCTTCCGTTTCTGATAATGATTCACTTTCGGTCGAACTGGCTTCGGCGTCTTCCGACTCCGCGCCGTCCTGTACCGCCACTTCGCCATCGGCATCAGCAGTACTGTTCTCTGACTCACTCTCGCTGTATTGCTCGGCGACATCAACCAGATGCTGTGCCATCTCAGGCGACAGGCCATCAATCGTGTCCACCAGGCTTTCCACCTCCATCACAGACAGGTCGTCGTAACCCAGAATTCCCTGTTCCACCAATCTTTCGGCCAGGTCAACATCAACGCCCGGAATCTTCACGAACGCTGCCACAGCCTTTTCAATGTCTTCGTCCAGCTCCTCCGCCGTCCGAATTTCAATATCCCAGCCTACCAGCTTCGTCGCCAGGCGCACATTCTGCCCCTTGCGGCCGATCGCCAGCGATAACTGGTCGTCTCGAACCAGCACCACCGCCCGACCCAATAGCTGGCAAAGCATCACCTCCTCAATTTCTGCCGGCTGAAGTGCATTAGGAATAAGCACTTGCAGTGATTCATTCCAACGCACAATATCAATCCGTTCACCACCTAGCTCATCCACAATATTCTTGATTCGAGTGCCACGCACACCCACGCAGGCACCGACTGCATCAATTTTGTTATCCAGCGAATTGACCGCGATCTTCGACCGATAGCCCGCCTCACGCGCCACAGCACGAAGCGAAATTACACCTTCCGCAATTTCCGGAATTTCACGTTCAAAAAGCCGGCGGACAAAATCAGGATGCCGGCGACTCAGAATGATCTTTACACGCTGACCGGCCTTCTTGACTTCCGTAATAACGGCTCGCACCGGTTTGCCAATGTCAAATGTCTCACCGGGAATCTGCTCGCTCCGCGGAAGCATCGCATCCGACTTGCCCAGATTCACCGTCACCACGCCACCTTCCACCCGCTGAACCGTGCCGGAGACAAGCTCGCCGGTACGGTCCTGAAATTCCCCAAACTGGGAATCTCGCTCCGCTTCGCGTATCTTCTGAATAATAACCTGCTTGGCCGTCTGAGCTGCAATCCGGCCGAAGTCGCTCGTCTCGACCAACTCGCCAGCCTTGGTAGTGACAATGTCGCCTGTTTCGGCGTTCACATCAACTTCAATCAGCTCAGGGTCTATATCCGGATAATGCTTTCGTGCCGCCGTTGTCAGGGCTGTCTTGATGGCGTCAAGCAGAGTTTGCTTGTCAACGTTCTTCTCCCGCTGAATCGTTTCGACAAGCCTTATCAGTTCTACGCTCATTCAACAACTCCACCAAAGACCCGCGACTTTATTCTACCGGAGCAGCCTTTTTTTTCAGATTCAGGCCGATTCAGAGTCAAAACAACCCTGACCATCACTTTCAGCTCATTTGCCAGTAGGGCAACAAGTCGTTGCTGGCAAAGGAATTGAAACGACGGCAACTGGCGTAACCACATGCTCCAACATCAAAATTAGACGGTTTTTTGACCATGTTGTCAAGTCTTATGATCCTAAGCCCTCTACGAATTTCATCGGATCAAGAGCCAAAACCAATCAATTTCCCGCAAAAGGGAATTGTTAAACCAATGGAAATTCAGAGTGGGATTTTCTCTTTTGGATTCAGTCACTAAAATTCATTTGTGCGTATCGTAAATAGATCGTAAGATGTCAGAGAATCGCATCATGCCGCAATTGCCCGAGTGGGTTGACACTCATGCCCATGTCACCCATGCCAAATTCACCACTAGCCTTGAAAATTTGCTCGAAAACTGTGCTGCGGAAGGTGTTCGATATATCGTCAGTGCTGCGACTTGCGCAGATGACGCCCGGCGACTCACAGCAATTGCCACATGCTCCGAAGTCGTCCGTGCTGCCGTCGGCATTCATCCGAATGACACGCATCTGGCCGACCCTGGCGACTGGGAAGAAATCGTACGTCTTGCCCATGAAGCGGCGAACGTTGTCGCAATTGGCGAAACCGGTCTCGACCGCTATTGGAAAGATGCCCCTTTTGACATTCAGACTGATTACTTCCAGCGCCACCTTGACCTTGCCGAAAGCCTTGATAAGCCAGTGGTTATCCATTGCCGCGATGCCATGCCTGATATCCTTGCCCTTCTTGAGGCCCGCAATCGGCCAGTCAAAGGCACGCTGCACTGCTTCATCGGCTCAATGGAAGATGCACAGCGGCTCATTCAGCTTGGTCTAAACCTTGGCATCGGTGGCATTTCCACCTTTACGAACAAAGAATTTGACGCCCTTCGAGATGTCATTCGCCAGATTCCCGAGGATCGCCTGCTGGTCGAAACCGACGCCCCGTTTTTAAGCCCCCACCCATTTCGTGGCAAGACGAATGAGCCGGCTCGTGCGGCTGTGGTGGGCCGGGCTCTGGCGACACTTCGCGGCTGGAGTGATGAGCAGTGCGCCTTGATAACCACTGCCAATGCCACCCGCCTGTTTGGCCTGAAGTGATGGCTTGGGCAATGCTTTTGTGCCCATCAGACGCCGCGGGTTTCGGCACCCCAGATCACTTTGTGTAACTGTATCTGAAATCGAATATTACGTTTCGACTGAAGGATCCACGTCGCCAATTCCTCAAGG
>JBILGL010000125.1:0-9486 GCA_044351075.1 Isosphaeraceae bacterium
ACTGCCTAACCAGCTTGGTGGTAAGAACTTACGTTCGCTTGTCGATGCCCTGGCTCAGGCTCATCTTCAGCAAAAGCGTATTCTTGTGGCGGCTGGCGGGCATGTGATCAAGACGGGCTGTGGGCCTTATCTGGCCGACTGGATGCGGCGTCGGTTAGTGCATGGCCTCGCTCTGAATGGTGCGGCATCGATTCACGACCTGGAGCTGGCCGTGGCTGGCCATACGAGTGAGGATGTCGGCCCGCGTCTGCATGATGGCACATTTGGCTTTGCGCGTGAAACTTCCGAGCTTTTTGCCCAGGCATGTGCCGAAGCGCATCAAAATGGCGAAGGGCTCGGCACAGCTTTAGCCCGAATTGCGGCCCGGAATGCCGGTGCCGGGCGGGATGTCAGTGTGCTGGTGGCAGCGCATGAGTCAGGTGTGCCGCTCACGGTGCATGTTGCTGTGGGCACAGATATTACGCACATGACGCCGGAACTTAGCGGGGCGGATTTGGGTGCGGCCACCATGACCGATTTTCGCCGGCTTTGTGCCCTTGTGAGCGGCCTTGAGAACGGTGTCTGGCTGAATCTTGGCAGTGCGGTGGTTCTACCTGAAGTTTTTCTCAAGGCGGTTTCGATCGCCCGTAATTTAGGCTATAGCCTTGACGGTATGACAACGGCCAACCTTGATTTTCAGCAGCAGTATCGTGGTCTTGTCAACGTGCTGCAGCGTCCCGGCCGACAGGGCATCGGCCTGACGGGTCACCATGAAATCATGATCCCGATGCTACATCTTGCCCTGCTAGAGAAAATTGCTTCATCACATTAGTCAGTGGATCATGCTGTTCGCTTATGGAATTGAGAAACGCACCGAAAAACGTGCCATGCGACAAAGAGAGAGACTTTATTTCAGCGACTTTTCCGCATGCACAGAGAGGTGTGTGGTGGCCGATTCGCCGCGGGGATTGGTAAGGTTGACTATCACAACATAACGCCCCGGCGAGATGGAGCGGAGGTAAATAAGCATACAAGCGTTTTGAACGCTGGCCGATTGTTTTACAACGGCATCTATTTAAAATCGATGAAGTTCTTATTTTTATGTGGGAAAAAGTTGAAAAAGATTCGTTGATCTGATACTTCTGAGGATTCATCCCTCCTGAATCGCACTTGAGAGATCATTCAAAACATGAATCGCAATCAAATAACTACCGGGCCGCTGACACTCGTTCTCGCCGGTCTATTTCTGGGAAGCGTGGCAGTGGCCACAGCCCTGATCAATCAGCCACGCATGGGTCGCCAGCCGGATGGTGCCTTTGTGGTGAGCACCGGTCAGCGGATCGAGGCAGACGGCAAAGCTTTCGCCGGGCGCCCGAGCGATCTCGCCGTGCATCCCTCCGGCAAATTTTACGCGGTGATGGGGCGCAACCGTGTTTTTCTGGGCGATTCCACCAAAGTCAATGAAACCGCTGGCGTCAGTCTTGGCTCAAATGCCGGTTTTCATGGGCTCGTCTGGACGCGTGACGGCAAAATGCTTTACGCCTCTGCCCAGAAAGGCCATGTGCAGAGCTTCAAACTGGCCGACGACCAGAAATCGCTGGTGGCTTCTCGCGCGATTCAGTTACTCCCCGCAGACCAGAAAGACAACCCGGTGCCGGGCGGAATTGCTCTGACAAAAGATGGGAAAAAGCTTTTTGTCGCATCGGCTAATCGTAATTCCGTCATTGAAATCGATCTGGCAGCCGATCCGGCGAAATTTGTTCGCGAAATCCCTGTAGGAAGTGTCCCGTTTGATGTCAAGCTGAGCGAAGATGAAAGCCATCTGGTTGCTTCCAACTGGGCGGGCCCACTGCCAAAGCCCGGCGACCGCACTGGCAAGAGCGATAAGCAGGATGTCGTTGTCAACGAACGTCAGAGCACTGCCAAGGGAACGCTGACAATCGTCGATTTAAATTCTCTGAAATCAGACTCAGTTGAAACGGGCCTGCACCCAACTTCACTGGCTGTCAAAGGCGAATTTGTTTATGTCGCCAATGCCATGAGCGACAATGTTTCCGAAATCTCGCTCAAATCAAAATCAGTTACCCGAACCTTTGAATTGAAATACAAGGGCCAGCGACTGCTGGGCGGCATGCCCAATGCGCTGGCAGTGAGTAATCAAACGCTTTACGTCGCCGATGGTGGTGATAATGCTATCGCTGAAATTGAATTGAAATCAGGCGAGCTCAAAGGATTTCGACCAGCCGGGTATTTTCCGGTCTCCGTTGGTCTTTCCGAAGATGGTAAAACCGCATTTGTTCTGAATTCCAAGGGCAATGGTTCGGTCGCACGAACGACACTTGGCCGGGCAGGCAATGCCCACGATTTTCAGGGCTCGGTTTCAGTAATCGATCTGGAAAAACCAATCGCCACCGAAACGGCCAAAGTGGCTGAAAATAATCGCTGGGATGCCGCCACACGCAAGCCCGCCCTCAAAGTCTATAACGGCGGTATTGAGCATGTGATCTATATTATCAAAGAGAATCGGACATACGACGAAGTTTTCGGCGACCTGCCTCAGGGCAATGGCGACCCGAAGCTCACATCGCTTGGCGCCAGGGTCATGCCGAATCACCAGAAGCTGGCCACTGAATTCACTCTCTTTGACAACGGTTATGTATCCGGCACCAACTCAGCCGACGGCCATGCCTGGAGCACTCAGGCCATGGCTAATGAGTATCTTGAGCATTTCTACGTCGGCTATTCGCGCACTTATCCCGACGACGCCATCGACGCCCTGGGCATCTCATCAGCCGGCGGTATCTGGGATAACGTGCTTGACCACGGTAAAACCCTGCGGATCTACGGCGAAGCCTGCGACGATTCCAAAAATAAGGTAATACCGGCACCCCGCGACTGGTTTGAAGTTTTTGAGGACCGCGAAAAGAAGACCGGTAAATTTAAGTTTACGGCTGTCGCATCGATTCCACGTCTGGCCCCTTACACAAATCCGAATTATATGTACTGGCCGCTCTGGCAGAGCGATCAAGACAGGGCCGACAAGTTCATCGCCGAATATGAGCAGATGAGCCGCGAAAACCGTGTACCGAATCTGATGATCATGAGCCTGCCAAGCGACCACGGTGAAGGCACCAATCCGAAATATCCCACCCCCCGGGCCATGATGGCGGATAATGATCTGGCACTTGGCCGTATCGTTGAAGCCGTTTCCAAAAGTAAGGAGTGGGCCAAAACGTGCATTATGGTGATTGAAGACGACGCCCAGGCCGGCCCTGACCATGTGGACGGTCACCGCACTGTTTTCATGGCTATCAGCCCATACACGCGTCGTGGTTATGTTGATTCCACATTCCACACCACGACCAGCATGATTCGCTCCATTGAACTCATGCTTGACCTGCCGCCAATGAATCGGTTTGACGCCATGGCTTATCCCATGGAAGCCTGTTTTACAGACAAAGCCGACCTGACCCCTTACAAGGCCGTGCCAAATAATATTCCGCTTGATGAGCGCAATCCCGGCGCCAACGGCAAACGGATGACCGCCCTTGACCGCTTCTGGCTGAAAAAGACGATGGAGCTTGACTGGAGCCATCTTGACGCCGCCGACCCTTACTGGCTCAATCGCATCAACTGGTATAGCTTTCATGGTCCTTCACGACCCTATCCCGGCCGACCCGGCGATGCCCCCGGCCAGTTTGAGGAAGAAGAAGAGGAAGAAGAACGCCGTGAAATGCTGGGCGAGGAAGACGACGATTGATTGCATTTCATGCGGCGAATTGCATTTTCTGCACACATGATATTCTGAAGTAAAGAGACTTTGATATGAGCATATCATTCGACGAGCATCTGTTGATTAATCGGCGATCAGCTCTGGCAGGTATGGCCGGTGCGGTCGCGGCTGCCGGTTCGCTTAAAGGGCAGGATAAAAAGCCTGCCCGACGGCTTTTGTATGTGGCCACTCCGGGCATTCGAAACTATCTGGAATATGGCGGCCACGGACTGGTGGTGCTCGATATCGACAATGGTCATAAGTTCGTTAAACGCATACCGCTGGCGGGCCTCAACGCCGAGGGTAAGCCCGATAATGTCAAAGGTGTCTGTGCCAATGCCCGCCTCGGCATGATTTTTGTGAGCACCACACGCACACTTCAGGCCGTGAACCTGAAAACCGAGAAACTTGTATGGGAGCGGCCTTATGAGGGCGGCTGTGACCGGATGTCGATGGACCCTTCCGGCCGATTCATCTATCTTCCCTCATTTGAGAAAGACCACTGGCATGTGGTTGAGCCTCTGACAGGCGACATTCTGGGCAAGATTACGCCAAAATCGGGTGCTCATAATACAATCGTCGGCCTCGACGGCAAACATGCCTATCTGGCTGGCCTGAAATCAAATAATCTGACGGTTTGCCGTACCGATCAGCATACGGTTGAAAAGACCGTTGGCCCCTTTGCTGCCCCTATTCGCCCGTTCACCGTCAATGGCCGTCAGACACGGGTTTATGTCAATGTCAACAGACTTCTTGGCTTTGAAATTGGCGATCTGGTTACCGGCAAAAAATTGCATCGCATTGAAGTGCCCGGATTTAAGCAGGGCCCGGTCAAGCGGCACGGCTGCCCCAGCCACGGTATTGGCCTGACACCTGATGAGACAGAAGTCTGGGTTGTTGATGCATTTAATCAGAAATTGCATATCTTCGATAATACAATCGATATGCCGAAATATAAAGAATCACTGACCGTTCGCGACGAGCCGGGATGGATCACATTCACGGTGGCGGGCGATCTCGCTTACCCCTCAACTGGCGATGTTTTCAATGTAAAAACCAAAAAGCTCGTTACCCAGCTTGCCGACGAAAAGGGGGGCATTCTGATGAGCGAAAAAATGGTTGAAATTCACGTGAATGAGAATGGCGAGTTTCTGGCCAATGGCGATCAATTCGGCCTTGGCCGAAAGCTCTCCGTCTGACGTTACATTTTAGCCGAAAAATGCAGTCATTCGCCGGTGCCTGTAATTGTCATTGCATATTGGGCTTTACCGGCGACAATTGGTGTGAATCCGCCTGTTTTCCAGTCATCAACCAGATTTAAATAAAACGGCGAAGCTGGGTGGCCGCTCTGGCCGCCCGGCAATTGCATCATGCCTTCACGCTCCCGGCCCGGGAAAACGGCCATCCGCTGGCTTGCCCCAAATGCGGGTGATTGAATCCCCGGCATATCTGTAATAGCCCCTGACGATTTTATTTCAGGGGCAGAAAGCAATGGGGCAAGAAATTTCATTTTGTTACCGAATGGGTGCGATAATCGCACTCGGTTCAACTCGCCCCACGCCGGCCAATTCAGTTCGCGGGCATGGTTTATTGTCTCATCAATGCAATCGATGATTAAGTCTGACCATGAATTGTATTTCGGCGAGAGTAAATGCAATGGCCTCGCCTGAAGCAGCGCCCAGGTGGGCGTTTCAAGGCTGATTGATTTTAAATGAAATTGTGTCTTGGCTCTCTGCTGCTCTGCCCGACGAATCGGCTCAACCAATGGTTTCATCACTTCCAGCGTTATTCGCAATCGACATTCATTTAAGAGCGGATACGCCTGAGAATCGGCCTCAGCCCGGCCATTCCAGCAGGAAATGAAATTTTGGAATGTCGCCCGATCGCTTTTTCTCGCCACGATTTCATCCGTCAATTCCTCCATCAGCATCCCACGCCACTGCTGTAGCAAAAGGGCTTCGTGATCCATCTGCACGGCCAGCATCGTTTTTTCATTGTAATCTGGCAAGCTTCGCAGCATATTACGAATGCGGCTGGCCCGCACGCCTCGATCATATCGACCCTGGCCAATCTTACGCAGATTCTCTCCGCCCACCATGCGATGATTGGCCGACCAGATCAGCCCCTCTGATGGGTTGACGATCATAGGATACTCGTCCGGTTTAAGATACCCACTCCATTGGCTTTCAGCGGCTTCGGCCTGCATTGGCAGGCGTTCATCAATTGACTTCAGCTCTGACCTTCGTGGAATACGGCCCATGATTGTCCAGCCAATGTTTCCGGCAGCATCGGCCACTAGAAAATTCACATGTGGCAGACCACAGGTTGGGGCGGTGGCAATGGCTTCATCCACCGACTTGCATTTTGCAATTTGTGCAATATTTAAATTGCTGCCTTCACGCTCCTGCGCCACCCATCGCCACACACGCCTTCGTCCGGTCAGATCTTCATCAACCACTGGGCCCCAGATTGTCCAGTCAATCGTTATCTTTTGATCATCGCGGCCACGGGTATGAATGACTTCCGTAAAAGATTCCATTTCACGCCAGCCCTCCGGCGTTTTATATCTGCGCGGGTTGGCCGGGTCTGTTTCAAGTGTCAAAAGGTCGCCCCAGTCGCCCTGTGCACTTGTCAAACCCCATGCAATATGACCATTCGACCCAGCCACCACTGCTGGACCGCCCGGCAGCGATACTCCATGAACTTCTTCTTTGGAATTCAGTGAACTGTCAATTGTCACAAGCGATACTTTATACCATGTCGGTGGCAGGCCAAAGCCCAAGTGCATGTCGTCGGCCAGCAGGGCAGGGCCCTTTTTTCCTTTGTGTGCACGCTTGCCGGAAACAGCCCAGGCGTTTGAGCCGAGTGCCTTGGTCTCCAGCCGATTCCATTTCTCTCTGCTTTCCTCAGCGTAGTCGGCCGGTAATGTTCTTAAATTGACGACCGAAGAATCAGGAATGGGCGGCAGTGGGAATGGTTCGCCTTCCACTGGGGCATCCCATGGGCCACCTTTGGGCGTTAAAAATGCGGCCAGTTCGGGCGGAAGCACTTCATGAATGATGGCATTGGCCTGATGGAACCCAAGGTCTCCCCCTTCCAGAAAGAGGTAGATTGACTGGCTCACGAGCATGCAATCTTCCGGCAGCCAGGGCTTGGGCTTTGTTTTCAACAGTGAATATTCCCACGGCTTGGATTTAAGCGAGCTGAGGGCTTCGTTCACGCCGGCGGTGTAGCTTTTAAGCATTTGAAGATCGGATGAATTTAAATCACTGACAACTGCTTGACAAAGCGAACGAAAGCGGTGCCGCCGCACATTTTTATCGCTTTCCATGATGGAAGTGCCACCGCCCAGCAGTTCGGCCAGCTCGCCGGCGGCGAACCGGCGGGCGAGATCCATTTGAAAAAAGCGGTCGCGGCCATGCACGAAACCGAGCCCGAAGGCGATATCTTCAGTGCTTTCTCCAATGATGCGTGGCACACCATCGCCATCAGTTTCAATTCGAATCGATCGGCCCAAAGGCATTTTTGAAGTTAAGAGGTGTCCTGATAATTCAGGCAATGATTTTTTCAGCAGATTTTGTACTTTTAATGCAGTAAGAATTGAAATGATTGCTGTGCAAAGGATCACAAAACCAAAGATGACGAAAATCCATGTCATTGATACGATTCCTCACTCATGAAATGCAACTGTGCGAATCGATTGTATTTCTTCCAGCCCGATCTCATCATCAGAAAACCATTCTCAATCGGCCTTTATCGCCCTGATTCAAAACAGCCAGCCTCAGCTCGATCAATTCTGGATCAAGCATTCCCGAAACAACTCGCCCTGAAAGCTCCGCCGGATGCCTGTGGGCCAGCCATGCGGCCGTGGCGGCTGGCACATGCGGCTCCACTTCTTTACCCTCGGCAAACATTTCAGTAAATCGGTGCAGCCATCGGCGGCCTTCTTCGCTTGAAAGGATATGATTCATGACACCTGTCGGTGTCACGGCTGAATAAAGGGCATAATAGCCCACTTGCCCTGCCGGCGATACACCGGCACGCTCGGGCCAGGTGCGTTCCAGGGCCAGGTTCTCCATAAGTCGCACCAAGCCAGCCTGTGCGGCCGCGTATGCAGAACCAAAACCGAGACCTTCATTAAATCCCGGCCCGACAAATGCAATCGCAGCAGCACCTGAATGGCTTTTTTCAAGCCATGGGGCAGATGCATGAAAAAGATTGGCAGCGCCCATAAGACTTGTTGCCATATCCGCTTGCATCTCGCTTGAGTCTGTCATTCCCAGCGGGCCAATCGCCCGCAGTTGCCCGGCGGCATGAATGGCGGCCTGAATGCTGATTCCGCCGCAATCCTGTGCAAATTGGCTGACTGCTTCTGAAACACGACAATAGTCAGTAACATCACCTGCATAGATCATCACGCCAGGATCCGGATAATCCAGCAGTATTTCGCTCCGGGCATCGGCCAGGGCTTTTTCGTCACGTGCAAAAAGGCCGATTGACCAGCCTATCGCGGCAAGCTGTTTCGCGGTTTCCAGGCCAAGCCCTTTTGAACCGCCTGTAATCAGGGCTGCGGGTCTCTGCTGCATCTGCCGATACTCTCGCTGGGGAAAAATGAAACGCCTGTTCCGAATATTCTAATCAAATCGGGTCAAACGGGCGGATTTTTTGAAAAAAACGGTAGGCATGACGCCAGGCGTTGCTTTATGGCATAATACAAATAAGGCGCGAAAAATTGCCGCTGAAATGCGGCAGGCTGCCACGGGGAATTTTCCAGATATGCCTGATGACCCACAAAAAACCGCATCCGGCGAGCCCAAAGCCGTCCATTCCACCGTACAGTCAACCGCACGAGTGCGGCGGCTGATGGATCACTGGGAAGAGGAGTGTGAGAAAGGAAACATCCTCTCGGCCGAGGTACTCTGTGCTGACGATATGGATATTATCGACCGTGTACGCGACCAGATTGAATCGCTCAAGTCGATGACTAGTATCATGTTCCAGATGGGTAGCCCTGAGCCGGCGGTCAATTTGGCGCAGACGGTCACGATGCCGGATCTTCCTCCCACAATCGCCACTGGCTACAGCGATGTTGACATGGTCGCCGCGGAAGGTCTGGGATTGATCACCGAAGCCAACCGAAAGCGGGTGATGGAAAACCCGCGAATGCTTATCGGCAGGTATTATCTGGAGTCGTTTCTGGCTCAGGGTGGCCATGGGCAGGTCTGGCGTGGTTTTGATCCTGAACTCCAGCGACGAGTTGCGATCAAGATCACCCGTCCAGAGCGAATGAACAGGCTGAGTGCCCAGCAGAAATATGTCGAGCAATATCGTTTTCTGGAAGAGGCCCGCAAGGCCGCCCGGCTGAATCATCCGGGGATCGTCACGATTTACGATGTTGGTGTTGAAGAAAATCTCGCCTTTATCGTCTGCGAACTCGTCGAAGGCGAGGATCTGGCCCAGCTCCTGCGGGTGCGCAAGCCAACTTTTGCCGAATCCGTACGGATGTGCATCGACATCGCCGAAATTCTGCAAGTCGCTCATGATGAAGGCTTTATCCATCGCGACATTAAGCCCGCGAATATTCTGATCAAGAAAACCGGGCAGTTGGTCATCAGCGATTTTGGCATCGCCGCCACGCTGGAAGACATGGACCGTGAAAACGGTACAGTCGTGGGCACACCGAGTTATATGTCGCCTGAGCAGGCGCTGGGAAGGCGCGACCAGTTTGGTCCCGG
>JBILGL010000126.1:0-9485 GCA_044351075.1 Isosphaeraceae bacterium
CATTGAATCTTAACCAATCAATGTAAGATAGTCAACAATCACAAAACTAACTGCATGTAAATCGATCAAATTATCGTTTCCGGTGTCGGATATCAAACGGGTCAAGATCGCCAATCTCTTTTTCAATCTTGCTGACATCAATCGATTTAATGATGGTGTGATCAGCGTTGAGCTGTTCGTTGATCGACTCGTCACCGATCAGGCTTTGAAATTGATTCATCCAGTAATCAGTTTCGCGCGGGATCAACCCTTCAACTGCTCCGGCCATCTGTTTTTCCTTAAAGCCAGCCACCTGCTTTATTCCGGCCGGTTCCGCTGCAAAAAGTGGCCGTCGATGATCTTCCAGCATCTCCATAAACTCTTCCGCACCAATCACCTGACAATTTCGACGATTGGCCGCCTGAATTATTTCATTGTCCGACGAAACCACAACCAGTTTTTTTGGTGCATCGTGCCGCGTAATCAGGTCGCATATTCGGGCATCAGCTGATGGTTGATCAACCGCAAATTCTACTGTGATTCCATCCACCCAGACCATTTTCGGCAAGCTTGTCACTGTCTGACCAGCATCAAAAATTACGCGAGTCGCGTGACGGTCAACCGGTGATAGTCGTCGCGAAATTGTTTTCAACAGCTTTTCGCGGGCTTTACGGAGCCGTTCAGGGTCGTGCAATGGGGCACTTAAACCTTGAGCATGCATCAGGTTGTAACCATCAATCAGCAATCGCATTGGTCACCCTGACGAAATCAATCCCGACCAATTTCCGCTATTGAGCCGCACTGTATTTTGCAGTAATCAGCCAAGGCTTACATACTCTTTGGAAGATTCTGGGTCTTCCACCAGCGAAAGCAGCAGCGATCGGCTTTTGTCACGAGTCTCGCCAATTGCCGTTACATATACGGCCGGTTCGTCCTTCACCGGGCATTCGTGCTCGCAGATACCGCAACCGATGCACTTTTCCGGGTCAATATAAGGACGCTTCAGGTGCAGCGTCTGGCCCCATCGGTCCGTGATTTCAATGTTGCGGGTGAAGATTGCCTTCGGACTTGTCGGGCAGACTTCCTCGCAAACGACACAGTCTGTATCCATTGCCCAGGGCAGGCAACGCCCACGCTCGTAAAAAGCTGTTCCCGTCTTGATCGGTCCATGGGCCTCGAAGGGGCCGGTGCCGAGCTTTTCGGCGATTGAGATTTCGCGGATAGCACCCGTTGGGCAAACTTGGCTGCAAAGCGTGCAATTCAACTCGCACCAGCCCATCTTTGAGATCATAATGGGCGTCCACAACCCCAGCACGCCCGCTTCAAAAAGGGCCGGTTGAAGAACATTGGTTGGGCATACACGGATACACTGGTCGCACTTGATGCAGCGGCGGAGAAATTCATCTTCAGCAACAGAGCCGGGCGGTCGAATCACATAGCGGGAAAAGTTTTTCTTCACACCGCCGGAGAGCTTCGCCATGGGGAAGAAGAGCGAACCGAAAATGCCAGCAAGCAGCACTTGACGACGACCTACGGCTGGCCATGTGATTTCACTTGCCTTTCTTGGCAGAAAGCGATAAGTCAGGGCATCGTGCGGGCAGTCTTCAATGCAGTTGAGGCAGACAAAACATTCACTCTTGCGAAGGTCTTTATGCGGGTCCGACGCCCCTTCGCAATTCTTCAGGCAGAGGTCGCAATCTGTACATCGCACAGGGTCGCGGTCAATCCGCCAGAGCGAAAATCGGCTCAAAATGCCGAGCAGGGCCCCCAGCGGGCAGACAGCGCGACAGAAAAATCGCGGAATCCAACAGTTTGCCACCAAAAAACCGCCGAAAATCAGGCCTACAATCCACGCATACCAATATTCGCGTGGTTCGGTGTAGATGCTCTCTGTAGCGATATGTGCCGTGGGAAGAACGCTGGTCGTCATGGACCGTACAGTCAATGCGATCGGGTCAAGAAGGCCGATCTGAAGATTTGATCCGCCTTCTTTATAGCGTTCGGCTGCGGCCCCGAAGCCGTAAACCAGAGCTCGAACCGGTCGGGTAACGGCCGGGCCAGTATCGGACGACCACACAGTGACGACTTCCGACGGAGTAGCGATCAGGGCTGGTAATATCCATGCCCCTGCCATAATCAGCATGGCAATAAGAATGTAATATTTGATCGAATACCACCAGCGATAGCGGTTGACTTCGATCAACTGCTTCGTATTTTTGCGATTGCCAATATAGCCGAAGAAGTGATGAAGGATGCCAAACGGGCACATCCAGTTGCACCATACGCGGCCGAACATCATCGTGACGCCCAGAATAAAGACGCCCCACCAGAGGTTGCGATAGATGGTGTGCGTCGTCAGGGCAGTGCTCACGGCGACAAGCGGAGTGGCTTCAAGAAAGATCGAAACCGGCCAGCCTTTCAGGTAGCGAAGGTCCGTAATCAGCAGGAAAAACAGAAAGAGCCCAAGGAAAAGAACCTCGTATGCTCTGCGAATTTTGACCATTTTCCCGGCCCCCGGAACACGCGGCAGAACTGGCGGTTGCACTGCAATAGTCAGATCGGTTGTCTGAATAACAATAATTTAACATCTGCCTGCAACCGATCCAATAGGTTTCTCTCAGAGCCATGTCTCATTTGAACAATCGGAAATCCACATTGCGGAAATTCCGAAAATTGCTATAACAACGGCGGAACTTCTGAATCCAGCAGCAGATCGAGCTCGCATCCGTCAGGTTTCGGCGCAAAAAAACCCAAGGATGGGCCCGGCGTCGGTCGATCTAAATTGTATCGATCAGAACGGTTAATCCTCATGGAAGAGGGCCTACCGGCTTTGCGATTTCGCGGAATGGTTCCACTGCTGTTCGTCTGCCCGCTGCTGGCCACCCAGCCTGGCTGCCGCACGCTTAATCTGACCAACCCCAATCGCGTTGACACGCCCGGCTCCGCTCAGAAACGGCTCTCGCCTGCCGCCACAGAACTTGTTCAGAAATGGGCAGATAACGCCGCCAAAATTCAGACCTTGAAGGCCCAGCCGACTGTAAAGCTCACGGCCGTTGATGGCCGCCGCCGATTCACGGGCGGTGTCTCGGGTCGGCTTGCAATGGAACGCCCTCGCAATTTCAAGCTTGATTTATCCACCAATTTTGGCCAGATCGCCGATATCGGCTCCAATAACGATATGATCTGGTTCTGGGTAAAAGATGGCACAGACGGTGTTTATGTCGCCCGCTATACGCACGATGGTCGTCCCTCGGCTCGTCTGAATATCGACCCTCAGTGGGTGCTTGAAGCGATGGGAATGGTTGAACTTACCATGGAGCAGATTGGCCTGCTCGACATTCGCCGCGATCCGACCACACGAAATCTGATCTTCACCGAGCATCGTACCGGCCCGCTTGGCGAAAAATGGGTAAAAGAGACCGAGATGGACGCCGCCGGCGATTTGATTGCCCACCGCCTGCTTGAAGACAATGCCAAACGTACCCTGATCGCCTCGGCTGAGGTCGAAGGCCTCCAAAAAATTCCATTCCAGCGTAATGATGATGGCCTGCGCACCATTGGAAACAAGCCCGGTACATCGGAAAACACGATGGATGAAGTGGTTCTGCCTGAGAAAATTAAACTGTTCTGGGCTATGGATCAGCTCTCTATTGAAGTGCGTTTGCAGAATGTAATTGTTAACCAGCAATTTAATGATGAATTCCGCCTGGCCCAATTCAGGCCGCCTGAGAAAAAAGGTAAAGGCATCATCGATATTTCTGACCATTCCCTGCTGGCCCATCACCGCCGAGACCAGCCTGCGGCCATGAGTCGTTCGGGAAGCTCTGCTCCTCCACAGCAATCTCTTGATGATCGACCTTTGGCACGTCTTGGGCAGCCAATTCCAATCAAGCCACCGGAAATTCCGCGCACTCTGCCAGGCGAACCTTCTCCTGAAAGCATTGCTCCGAAGCGTGTCGGGCCTGTCAGCCCAAGCCTGAATGTTGCTCCCAGTGCTTCGGTTCGGACTGGTGAGACGCCTGCGACCGCACGTAGTTCGCTGCCGCGACCAAGGTGATCAGCAAGCTGCTTAATTCTTATTTGAAATTGCTCCCAATGGCTAACAAATCGGATAACAATATTACAGAATTAAATTTGTGCTGATCGTGTGGCTTACTGCCAAAAATTGATATTTTCAGCCTGAATTGGATTTGATTACATCTCTCGAACATGTCGATCATGGGATCATCCAAGCCGTTAAAGTGTTAAATCTTAGCAAAGCGCAGACCATGCATGAGATCACCATGGTCATGGCCCAAATCACCAGACAATAAATCAAAAAAGGCCCGTCTATTGGTCGCAGGAAGAATTTGAAAAGAATCGTAAGTACAAAAGGGTGGATTACATAAATGCCAAATGACCAGTCAGCTACTCGCGAAATCATCGCCCTAAACCTCGTATCAATTACGCTTGAACTGTCCGGAAATTGACGCAAAGCCATTCTGTAGATGGACACAGCCTGCAATACAATCAGCGGACTGTGGTAATTTATCAGCACAAACCTGCAATTTGCCAGCAACTCTGGTTTCAAAATACTCACAACAAGTCCCAAAATAGTCGTAATAAGGCAAGCGGCCCAGATGAATATGTCGGTCTTTCGGCTCCAAATATCTGGGTTAGAAACTATAATTCCGAGGAGATAGAGATCCATGTAAATCAGTGAATTGACCGGAAAAATTGGTTCCACCGTAAATCCGGCTGATTGTTGTAAAATGGATACAAAGTTAAACGAATAAAGCAACCCAACCAGCCCACTCAGGTATTTGTAGTCGAAATGAGGGATTGCCAGCAGTATTCGTAGCCAGGGGGTCAGTAAATAAAGCCCCAGAAGCATGAAAAGGAACCATTGTGGATCGTTGGGAGTGCCGGTGGCGATTCGACTTACTATTTCTTCTCCACTCTGCTTGATTACGGCAATGCCCCAAAGTAAAGCCACAATGGCCCAGACTAGCGTTGGGCGAATCATGCGACGCCAGCGTTTTTTGAAGAATAACGAAGGAGGCTCGGTATTTTGCAGTTTGTCGGGTCGCAGGAGCAATCCGCCGGAAAGCATGATAAAAACCGGCACGGACCAATAACACAGCAGGTCAATAACTAAATAGCCGATCTTATTGCTGTTGCTAAGTTTACTGATATCCCATGCATGGACATGAATCATCACCACGGCAAAAGAGGCAAACACTCGCAAATTTTCAGGCCAGCGAGATTTAAAGTTCGATGCCGATGTGGTATTCATTTGTTTTACTTTTCGGGCAATTTAGGCTTTCGATCGCTCTGATTGTAAAGCATCACCGTTTGTCAAAATAGCCGAATCAATACTCTTTACTCTACATGCAAGAAGATTTCGCCCATGCAGACGATCAATTAAGAATAACTGCGACTGATGGCCGTTTCATAGAGACTGATTAATCCCTTGAATATGACTGATTTCGCATGCGACAAATCAGGAATGGATTATTTTCAGAGTCTATTTCGTTATAATACTTGACATGACCCACCTTGATGACAGATTAACCGGAAGCTTCGGTGGTCAATGTCGGGAAACAGTGTGACACATACGGACCTCAGCCTTCTGGAAAGAATGGGCGATTCCCGCTATCGTTCCGATGCGTGGTCGGTATTTCTGAATCGATATACTGAGCTTTTTTATCTGTGGTTCAAACACTGGGGCGTTGACCCGCATGCCATGGAAGATGTGCTTCAAGACAGCATGATGCGCATTCTGGGCAATATTGAGTCGTTTCATCATTACCGACATGGCAGCTTCCGGGCCTGGCTAAAGAAAGTCGCCTATAGCAGTTGGAAGCAGTTGGTGGAAGACACCCAGCGCCAGTTGGTTCAGCGAGAAGTTGACCCCGTTCGTGCCCAATATTGCGGATTGATACGCTCAGAACCGGCTGAAAATCACTTGATGAATCTCTTCAATGCCTGGGCAACCGAAGAAGTGCTGAATTTGGCCATGGCCCGCGTTCGCCGCCGAATTACTTCTGAAGTCTGGATAACTTACGATCGTGTATCGTTTCATAACGAGCCTGCGGCTCAGGTGGCCCAGCTGATGAACATCACTCCGGTACAGGTTTACGACCGGGTTTCGCATGTTCGGAAGCTCATTCGTCAGGAATTAGACGAACTGGGTGGCCTCGACTGATGATACACCCGAATCGCCAGATCGATGACACTCTGTGCCCGGAATTTGGTCCGGATGAACTGGCCGCCTTCTCGGAAGGACTCCTGCCCGACGATCGCCACTCGGCCCTCCTGAATCATTTGTTAATTTGCCTTTCATGCCAGCGAGAGCTTGAATTCCTCATTCACGAATCTGAGCTCACCGTTCAGCCCGCCCCCCGGGTGGATGAAGCCGAAGCTCCCGATTTTCTCGCCTTTCGGGCCCATTTGCAAACGCCTTCGCCCCCCGAAGTTCGTTTGGAAATCGGTGATCTTGTTGGCCCGTTCAAGCTCCTAAACAAGCTGGGCAAGGGCGGTTCAAGCACTGTCTTTGAGTGTATGGATCAACAAATGCAACGTCGGGTTGCGGTAAAGGTTTTAAATCCCCGCCTTTTCGACGACTCCAGCCTGGCCCGACTCGAGCGTGAAGCACGCACCCTCGCCCAGCTCGATCATCCATCGATCCTTAAAGCATTTGAAATCAGGCCCTACCATTTTCCACCCTATATCGTCATGGAGCTAGTTGCCGGCGGCCCTGCCAGCCATCTACTCCGCAATGGCCCACTTCCGCCGCATTTGGCCGCCCGGCTAATAGCTGGTGTGGCTCGTGCCGTGCAGCACGCTCATGAACAAGGTATCGTGCACCGCGACATCAAGCCCTCAAACCTGCTCGTCGTTCAGGCCATCAATCCGAATAGCCCTTTGCCTGCCGATCTTTCCCTGAAAGTCTCTGACTTTGGCCTGGCACGCCCCATGGCCGGCGACTCCCGCCTCACCAGCACTAATGCCATCATCGGCACACCCGCCTATATGTCGCCAGAACAGTCGCGGGGCAGGCAAGCTGAAGTCGGGATTGCTTCAGACATTTACGCCCTTGGCGTGGTGCTTTATGAATTCCTGATCGGCCGACCACCTCTCGTGGCCAACAACCCCATGCAGACCCTGCGCCTGATCAACGAAGTGGAACCCGTCCCGCCCCGCCGCATACAGCCGGGCATCGCGCGCGACCTCGAAACCATCTGCATGAAGTGCCTGCGGAAAGATCCGGCCGAACGCTACGACTCTGCCAAAGATCTCTCTGGCGACCTTGAACGCTTTCTCGAAGGCCGCCCCATTCTGGCCCGGCCCATCAGCCCAGTTGGCCGGGTTTACCGCTGGTGCAGACGCAATCGGCCGCTTGCCGCCGCAATGGGCGGCATTATCTTGCTATTGGCGTTCGTTGTGGCATTGGGCGTGAACTACAGCATCCTTCAGAACGATTTACTCAGGCAGGCTGAAGAAAACGCACAACGCGAACGGCAAGTGGCGATTGAAATCGGCCATGAAAGCGACTCGTTTCGTAACCTGGTCTTTTCAAGTTTCGGTAAGCTTTCACACATTTCAGATGAACTCCTGAAGGTTCAAAACCCCAGCGATGCTTTACTGCTCCGTCAGAAAACCTTAGAAATGAATCGACAGGGCATTAAATTTTATCTCGAGCGCCCATATTATCGAAAAGAACTTACGGGCGACTTCATAGACACCTATTTCCGTGACGCCCTTGCCCTGCGCGACATCGGCTTCATGGATGAATCAGTGGCTATGCTCACCCGGCTTCTGGCAATTGCCTCTCAAGCCAAACCGGCAGACAAAGACTATCTGCGGCTGATCAGCGTCGGTAATCGCAGCGCCCCGGTTCTGGGCAAAATCAAGATAGCTCAAAAGAAGACGGATGAAGCAACCGACATTATGATCAAGGCCTTCGTATCATTTCGCATTCCACCAAACTATCCCGGCCTGCAACCGATTCATCAGATCGAACGCTATGGCCTGCTCATCACGCTCATGAAAGATCTGGAGTCGCAAAACCCGATTCCATACACCGACCAGATCAAAGCCGAGATCGATTCTTTCCACAAAACCCAGCTTGAAATAAATACCATTCCGAAAATGCCAAAGCTTGATCTTCCGAAATAATCAGTCTCGGCAATTGCGCAATGATCGAATCGATGCGTCGTGTCGAAATAAAAATTTGCTTTCTCTAAATTCTTTTGAATAATTGTCTTACGATTTTCTTGTTAGGTTTTTCAAAGGAATAGTTGACAAATCAATCCAGATCAACCGGGGCTCGGTGGTTTTTTAATTATGTCACTGTGATAGCCATCGCCTGTTGTGGGCGGGGCTTGGTTTTGGTCGGTTGGTTCCTCAAGTCTCTCTAGTGAAAGGGCTTTGCACCCATGGCAACGGATCTCTATGTTGGTGGTTGGGATAACCCATCTCAACTAGCGGTTTTCGGCAAGATTGACAGCGAAACCGGAGCTTACACGCAAATCAACTCCGGCCTTGGCCTAAGTCTGGATTCGTTTTCAGGGTTGGCCTGGGATCCAAGTATCAACGCGTTTCATACAAGGTCCATTGAAGGTTGGTTCAACACCATCACAAAAACCGGAACCACCGGCCACCCGTCAAAAATTAACATAAGAGGAAGTGCCCAATTAGTATATAACTCGCAGACATCACAACTGCATCGTTTGCTGGCAGAATGTGTAAGTATTGAAAAGAATAATAACAAAGCTTATTCAATAAGTGGTGCAGCTTTCGTCAAAGGAAAAGTATGCTGCACCGTTAGAGAGATTCCAGGTCGTAACTCAATCGCACAACGAGAGCCGCTTATGCTCTACGGATTTTTGGATGTAACTAATTTTTGCTTTCAGCCAATCTCTGCATCTGATAGAGCATATCAAGGTATGCAGCTGGCTTACGACGGCAGCACACTATTCGGGCTAAACGCCTACACGCTTTACACCCTGAACCCAGTAACAGGTGCATACACCCAAGTGGCTAAAGTGACGGGAATATCGGAGGGCAATACGACGCTTAAATGCATGTCAGCCATCCCGGTGAGTGCTTCCTGAAGCATGTAGGCATGTCCTGCCGCGCCGCAAGGGGCGGCAGGCCTGATTTTGCAGGGTTGGTTTGAACCCACACGCAACGGGCCAAATGCAACTGAGCCTGAGTGGGCGTTTTTCTATGCATGCGGGTGGGTTGAAACCCACCATACACAAGCAACCGAAAGCCCCGTTCTGGCCCAACACGCACATTCACAAAATCGACCCGATTCGGGTTTTCTTCGTACAACATCCTGCCCACTGTGGGCGGGGCTTGGTTTGGTCGGTTGGTTCCTCAAGTCTCTCTAGTGAAAGGGCTTTGCACCCATGGCAACGGATCTCTATGTTGGCGGTTGGGATAACCCATCTCAACAAGCGGTTTTCGGCAAGATTGACAGCAAAACCGGAGCTTACACGCAAATCAGCTCCGGCCTT
>JBILGL010000627.1:0-2760 GCA_044351075.1 Isosphaeraceae bacterium
TTTCTGCCGAAACTTCGGCCATTTCGCCATGAAGCGTATGCTCAAGCACATTCTGCACTCGAATCGGCTGAAAAGTGCCAATACCGACATGAAGCGTGACATCCGCCGAGGCAACCCCCTGCCCTGTCAGTTTTTCAAGCAGTTCAGGCGTAAAATGAAGGCCTGCCGTCGGGGCAGCAACAGAGCCTGCTTCGCGGGCAAAAACAGTCTGATACCAGGCGCGGTCGTCGGGCGTGTCTTCGCCCTGGCGAATATAGTGAGGCAAAGGGATGTGACCGTGGGCCTCTAACAGGTCCAGATCCGTCAGGTTTGGCAAAATCTCCACCGGGCTGACGAGCCAGTGCCCAGCCTCACGTTTTTCCACCAGTTTCAGCACGAGCCCCGAGCCGACGGTCACGGTTTCGCCAGGCTGAGGGCGGCCACGCGTTTGGGTGATGACGTGCCAGAGCCCCGGCCGATGAAGATTCAAAAAAAGGCATTCCCAGTGGCCGCCGGTGCTGTCTCGATGGCCCACGAGCCGCGCAGGCAGCACCCTTGTGTTATTTTTGACAAGAAGATCGCCGGCGTGGAGATATTCGGGCAGGTTGTAAAAATAGCGGTGGTGCCACTGACCAGCCTTACGGTCAAGCACCATCAGGCGGCAATGGTCGCGCGGCTCAGTCGGTTGCTGAGCGATCAGCGATTCCGGCAGGTCAAAATCAAATAGCCCAATATCCAAAATGAGATTTCCCTTAAATCTGCCGTATCGGATGGAAAGATGTCTGATCAAGTCGGTTACAGACGGATTGCAACAACTTCTAGTCAAATCGACCTGATTCTGAGAGAATTTCCTATCCCGCTGATATGATAACGCCCCGGCGGGCAATCTGGCGGCCACGTCGGCCCCTGAACTCCCATCGGTCAGTGATTATACCTCACCCCCGGTTCAAGATTGCAGAGCCTTTCTAGTCGCCTCTTCTGGACTGCCAGCCATAAAACCCCTCGGCCCGGGGGGCCGGTGAAGGTCTCTCTGCTGATTACCGACCTGAACGTGGGCGGGGCGGAAAAGGCGATGGTCAGCCTGGCGATGGGGCTTGATCGCAATCGATGGCAATTGAGTGTAATCAACCTTGGCGGTGAAGAGCCGCTGGCGGCAGAGCTGCGCCGGGCCGGCTTTGAAGTGACGTGCCTGGGTGTCTCCAAACGCAAGCCGGTGAAGGCAGTGCGTCAACTGGCAGCAGCTCTGAGAGAGCAAAAGCCGCAAATTCTTCAATGTTTTATGTTTCATGCCAATGTGGCCGGTCGGCTGGCGGCAGTGCTGGCTCGGGTGCCGTGGGTGCTGGGTGGCCTGCGTGTGGCAGAGCACGAGAAAAGCTGGCATTTGATTGTGGATCGACTCACAAATCGGCTCTCCAGCGGCTCTGTCTGCGTCTCTGAGGGGGTAAGGCGATTCAGCGTGACTTACGGCGGACTGCCTGAAAGCCGTCTGACGGTCATTCCCAATGGTGTGAATATAGCTATAGTTGATGCGGCTTCGCCGATTGACCGAAAGACGATCGGCATGGGGCCAAAGCAGCATATTGCTTTATTTGTGGGTCGGCTTGATGCTCAGAAAGGGCTGCCCTACCTGCTGGACGCCGCTGAGATTGTGGCGGCTAAAATACCAAACTGGCACTTGGTGATGATTGGCCGGGAAGGCTCAGAGAGTGACTGGTTCCGCCAGCGTCTGGCAGAAAGCCCCGCCCTTACGCGCCATGTTCACTGGCTGGGCTTTCGGTCGGATGTCGCTGCCCTGCTCAAGGCTTCTGATGTGATGGTGCTTCCTTCACTCTGGGAAGGCATGCCCAACGTGGTGCTTGAAGCCATGGCCTGCGCGAGGGCTGTAATTGGCACGGATGTCGAAGGCACAAACGAACTCGTCATACCCGGCCAGACCGGCTGGCTGGTGCCCCCTGAAACGGTTCAGCCATTGGCTGATGCCCTGCTCTCGGCCGCGACAGAAGTCAAAACAGTCAACTCCTACGGCAAAGCCGGCCGGGAACGAGTCGAAAAAAGTTATTCGTTGAGTAATACCATCCAGGCGTATGACAAGTTATGGACCGAATTACTTGGATACACCCATTAATTGACCAAACAGACGGGCTCCAAAAGAGCAAACGAGAACATCACCAGGATTGGCAAGAAATTTAATCAGTTGGATCGCAGAAAGCCATGAGAAAAGTTCAGGCATTCCCTACGACACATCTCATTGACTTTGTGGCTCTGTGAGATGAGAAACTCCATCACAAGCACATTACTTCACTCGCTTGTAAAACGGCAGTTTGGTCAGCTCTGCCGCCGAAATTGTGCCGCGAATATCTACGAAAATGCTGCCTGCGGCCGGTGGCCAGGCAATCGAGCGATCGACAAGGGCCATGGCGATCGGTTTTTGCAGTGTCGGCGAAAAAGTCCCGCTGGTCACTTCACCCACTGTCTGACCATCAATTAAAACCGCGTTTCCTTGCCTTGCTGGGCGTTTGCCTTCAAGATAGAGGCCAATGCGCCGCTTGGGCGGGGCGGCGGCAATGTGCTGAAGGGCTTCCCGACCAGCAAATTCGCCCTTATCCAGCTTCACAAAGCTGCCCAGCCCGGCTGAAATCGGGTCGATCGTGCTGGAAAGCTCATGCCCGTAAAGCGGCATGGCGGCTTCCAGCCGAAGTGTGTCGCGAGCACCCAGGCCACATGCTACCGCGCCCGCTGATATCAACATCTCCCAAGACTTCACCGCCTTTTCTGCCGGCA
>JBILGL010000628.1:0-2757 GCA_044351075.1 Isosphaeraceae bacterium
CGTCCCGCTTTTTATCAGCGTGCTGACTCATTTCCTATTGATTCTCTGCTTTGTCTGGATCTATATCAGTGTTGCGGAAAAAGGCCCGGGGGCTTCGTTTTTTGCGGGTCGCGGGGAAGTAGGCAAAGCGATCGAATTTGAACGCATAGACGGCCTGAATGAAGAATTGACACTGGAAAACGCCGTACTTGACCAGATGCCAATCGATGCGAATCTGGAAAATGTCGAGGCGTCGCCCGTGCCGGAAGTCGCCATACTCAGACCCGAGAATATTCCCAACCTCAAAAGCCAGATTCCGGTCGCCCAGCCCAAGACTGACCTCGCTTCGCTGGTGCAGCGGCAATGGTCGCGGGCGGCAGTATCGTCACGTTCGCCGGGAATGAAGGCCGCCCTGCTTAAAAGCGAAGGTGGCACGGCCGAAAGTGAAAAAGCCGTTGCCCGTGGCCTGAAATGGCTTGCAGAGCATCAGCAGAAAGATGGGTCGTGGAGCATGAGCCCTTCTTCCGTCTGCGGTAATCAGGGCTGCGGTTTTACGAATTCCGAATGCCCGGAAGCCGCCACCGGGCTGGCAATACTGCCATTTCTGGGCGCAGGCCATGTGCCCGGCCAGAAGGGCCCTTATCAGGAGCTGCTTGACAAAGCCATGGCATGGCTTGCCAAGCGTGTGGATAAGCGGGGCAGAATTTTGCCGGATAATGCACCAACACATTATCATATGTATGCTCATGCAATTGTGACAATTGTTTTATGTGAAGCCACCGCACTTTCCCCGGATGGACCCTGGAAACCGGCCGCACAGCGGGCGGCCCAATATATTGTTAATGCCCAGAACCGTATCGACGGCGGCTGGCGATATGCCCCCGGCGATGCCGGCGACACCTCCGTCTTCGGCTGGCAGATCATGGCTTTACGCAGTGCACGCGTGGCAGGCATGAACGTGCCAAAGCCAACAACAACCCTTGCTCGTCGTTGGCTGACGATTGCGCAGGCTGCCTCTGACCAGAGTGCCTATGCCTATCAGCGCGGCCGACCACCAACACCCGTCATGACGGCTGAAGCACTGCTTTGTCGCCAGCTTTTCGGAGACAGCCCGCGATCGCGGGGCATGGCCAGAGGCACTTCGCTGGTGCTTGAAGATCTCGGCCGAAGCCTTTCCATTCGTAATTATTATTATTGGTATTACGCCACCCAGCTGATGCACAACTCAGGCGGGAAGAACTGGTCGCGATGGAATCCGGTGATACGTGAAAAACTTATCGCCGAGCAGTTTTCTTCCAAGGAGAGCGGCCACGCCCTGGGAAGCTGGCAGCCGCTTGAGCCATCGCCCGACCGCTGGGGCCGGATCGGCGGCCCAATGATGCAGACATCTCTCGGACTCCTCACACTTGAAGTTTATTACCGATATCTGCCGCTTTATCAGGTCGATCTACCAAAAGAAGTTGAAACCAAGGCGGAAAAATCGGAATAATAACTAAGCTGAAAAATACAAAAGAAATTAAGCATTCTCTTTTAAATCTCGAAAATCAGGCGAATTCCGAGATTAACAAAATCAAATAATTGGATGATGTTTTTATGATTAAAATTGCCTGTTATCATCATTGGCTCTATTGAGCTGAAAACCAAATTGATGCCAGCCCCGAGGTTATGCATGCATTGGCCTCCAGGCCATTAATCCATGAGAATACCAGGCTAACTTATGATCGAATATTTTGTTTTGAGAGGAAATCTCAATATGACTTTTCGGGGTTAAAAAATGAGAACATGAAATGCAATTTGCTTTTATTAAATTTCACAATGGAACAATTCACAAAATGGAATTATTAATTCACATTCCGAGATTCATTATCGAGATTAATTTCAAAAAATTGGTTCGGTTCTGTGGTGATGCTGCGGCGTATTGGGGAAAAAAACTGGTCAAAGGGGTAAAATGATCGGTCCCTCGGCACAATCACTCGAATGCCATGTAGCCCTGGCCCAATAGAAGTGACCTCAAACGAGCCATCCGGATTAATTGATCCCGATCGCAAAACACCACTGCCGCCGTCAACGGGCACAAATTCAATCCAGCCGCGATCTACCGGCCGTCCGCCCCTCGATAATTTACCCTTCACGATCACTTCCGGCACTGCGGGTAATGGGAGTTCCTGCGAGCAGCCTGCCAGGCTGATCATGAACAAAACCAGCCATTTTCTTCGCTTTTCAGCAATGGTCATGAATGGCCAGACCATTTCATGATTTCATCAATCTGGGCCTGCAATGCGGCCGCTTCAGCGCTTTCGTTTGGAAATCGCTGAATCCGAACTATGCCGCTTCTTCGGCGATCCATCACCATCGGGCCAATCGAATTTCCCACGATAATCGTTCCGCCGTCTGCCCGATGGCCAAGTCTTGCGCCGACTGGGCCCAGGCACCAGATCTGACCGCCCCTGATCATACTGCCGACGAGCGATCCCGCCTTGCCGCTGATCGCCAGAGTGCCCGACCTCATCGCCAGTCCTGCGCCTGACCCGGTATCGCCGTCGAGATAAACGATCAAGTTTGGGCAATCGAGCCCCCGGCAAAATTCCGTTCCTACATTGCCATCGATACGAATCTTTCCAGCCCACTGGCCCTGAAGGTCGGCAAGCAGAAGCCGGTCGCCCCTTGCACCTGTCAGATGAATACACGAAGTTCCAAGAGATAAAGCCGTGGCCACTTCCCGGGTCACGGCTTTGGAGTCTCGCCACTCAGGCAAATGAAGGCGAAATACAGATTGGT
>JBILGL010000001.1:0-28129 GCA_044351075.1 Isosphaeraceae bacterium
TAATGATGGCCGAAAGGTAAAAACCGCTGCCGAGTGGCCGGCACGCCGGGCCGAGCTGCTGGAAAACGTCACTCGCGAAATGTTTGGCCGCCAGCCAACTGCGAAAATTGAAATTCAGGCTGATCCAGCAGATGTTGTTGAAAATGCCCTTGGTGGCAAAGCGAAACGCAAGCTGGTGACGCTGCACCTGAAGCACGCCGGCCGTGATTTGCCTGTTGATGTGCTGATTTACACCCCCAAAAATGCAACCGGCAAAGTGCCAGTTTTTCTTGGATTGAATTTTAATGGTAATCAGGCAGTGACGAATGAAAAAGAGATTCCGATTACCAAAAGCTGGATTCGCAATAATGCAACTTCGGGAATGGTGAATAATCAGGCGACTGAAAAATCACGCGGCAGCGAGGCCAGCCGATGGCAGGTGGAAAAGATTATCGAGCATGGTTATGGGCTGGTCACTGCATATTACGGCGACCTCGACCCCGACTTCGACGATGGCTTCAATAATGGTGTTCATAGCCTGTTTCGCAGCGCCAATGCCGCCGGACGTGCTCCTGACGCCTGGGGCTCCATCGCAGGCTGGGCCTGGGGTTTAAGCCGCATTCTGGATTATCTGGAAAATGAAAAAAATATCGACGCCACAAAAGTCGGCGTTGTTGGCCACTCGCGGCTGGGCAAAACATCGCTCTGGGCCGCCGTGACCGATCCGCGATTTGCCATCGCTTATGTCAATAATTCCGGCTGTGGTGGTGCGGCGATTGAGCGACGCGAATTCGGCGAAACCGTTTTTCGTATCAATACGGCCTTTCCGCACTGGTTTGCCGAAAACTTCCGCAAATACAATCAAAATGAAAGTCAAATGCCATTCGACGCTCATTCAATTGTATCGCTCGTCGCGCCCCGGCCCATTTATATCGCCAGCGCACAGGATGACACCTGGGCCGACCCCAAAGGCGAATTTCTCGGCGGGCTGGGTGCTGATCCAGTCTATCGGCTGCTAACCGGCGAAGGCATGCCTGCAAAAGAGATGCCGGGCCTGTCGCAGCCGGTCATGGGCCGGATTGGCTATCACATCCGCCCCGGCAAGCATGATGTGACTGCCTATGACTGGGATCAGTTCATTGCATTTGCCGATAAATATTGGAAGAAATGAAATTAAATTCTCTTGCCCCGGATCATTGCATTTGGTCCGGGGAATCAGTTATAAATTCTTAAAATAGTTGCATTAATTCGATTTACACAACACGTTATGTCAATTTCTGTTGCTCGCCTCTTAAATTGCCATCGCGGTCGGTCTGCCAGACCTGCCCCGAATTGATATCCATGGCCGTTAGCCACTTGCCGCCGCAGCAGTGAGTGTCGATGCAAACAATATGGCCGGCGTCAAGAATCTTACCGTTTTTCTGCGAAGTGTGGCCAACAATTGCCCTTTTACCAGAGTAGTGCGGCTCGGGCAGATAGCCGCGAAGGCCCGTCCAGAGCAGCGTTTCAATCTCCTGCTCTTTCAGTGGCAGCCGAGGTTCATAGCAGGCATGCATGAAGATATGCTTGTCAGACTCCAGACAAAGCTCGCATGAAGCCAGAAAATCCATGTGCTCAGGCGGAATATCGCGAATGGCCCCATAGGCTTCAATCGTTTTGTCGCCGTCCATCTCAAGCCAGAGCCGGGGCTCAACCTGACCAAAAACCGCCGCCATCATCACCTGGTCATGATTGCCCAGCAGCGGAAAGAGCCGGCACCGGCGCCGCAGGGCGATCAGTTGATCAAGCACGCCGGGCGTGTCGGGGCCTTTGTCCACATAATCGCCCAGCGTGATGATCGCGTCCGACTCATCCGGATCAATCGCTTCGATGATCGATTCAAGTGCCAGCGAACAGCCATGAATGTCGCCAATCGCGATGATCCGGCTATGTTCCTGCTGCCTGACGGGTCGCATAAGTGGCCTTTCGTGGCGAATGGTCTTATGAATTGTGCTCTTATCTATTGACCGCAGCACTCCTGTAGATTCTAAGTAGAAGTAAACACAAAAGCGAATCACCCTGACTTCAGGATCATCCAGCAATGTCATGCACCGTCATCCTCAAAAAGTTCGGCAAACGGCTACTCTTCATTATTTTCGGCAGTTTGTTGCTGACGTCAGCCCCCTTTGCATCGGTGTCGGCTCAGGATGAAGCGTCTGTCACCCGTGCCGCTGAAGAACGTGGCGAAAAGCCCCGCAGCCTCGACGACCGCCTGAGTGTAACACTTTTTGCCGAACAGCCCCAAATCGTTACCCCCACCGGTCTTGATATCGATAACGCCGGCCGTGTCTGGGCGCTGGAATCAAACACCCACTTCCGGCCCGAGAATTACAAGGGGCATGGCTCAGACCGACTGCTCGTTTTCGAAGACGCCAACGGCGACGGCAAGGCCGAGAAAGAGACCGTTTTCGCCGACGGTTTCAAATATGCCATGAGCGTGCTGGTGCGGCCCGGAGGCAAGGTTTATGTGGCCACCCGTCGCGAGGTCATTCTGCTGGAAGACGACAACGCCGATCTCAAGCCTGAGCGACGTAAAACCATTCTGACACTCGACACCAAAGGCGATTATCCGCACAACGGCTTGGCTGGGCTGGCGATTGATCCGCTGGATCATCTTTACATCGGTCTGGGTGAAAATCTGGGCGAAAATTACCGCCTGATCGGTTCTGATAATGAAACCCTGATCGGCGGCGGCGAAGGTGGCAATGTTTATCGCATGCGGCTGGATGGATCAGGGCTGAAGCAGGTGGCGACCGGCTTCTGGAATCCATTTGCCTCAGGCTTCGATGCGTTTGGCCGTCTTTTTACGGTGGATAATGACCCCGACAGTCGTCCGCCCTGTCGACTGATCCATATTGTGCCGGGCGGCGACTATGGCTACCGGTTTCGTAATGGGCGGCGAGGCACCCATCCATTCTCAGCCTGGAATGGTGAGATCGACGACACCCTGCCGATGACGGCTGGAACGGGCGAAGCTCCGTCGGGTGTGGCGGCTTATGAGGGCTCGTCGTTGCCTGCGGAATATCGCGGCAAGTTGCTGGCAACAAGCTGGGGCGACCACCGGCTTGATCTGTTTGAATTGCAATCGGTTGGGGCGGGGCTGAAAAGCCGCCTCAAGCCGCTGATTGTGGGCGGGGCAAACTTTCGACCGGTGGGCGTAGCGGTTGGGCCGGATGGTGCTATTTATCTCACGGATTGGGTTCTGCGTGAATATACCATCCATGGCAAGGGGCGAATCTGGAAAATTCAGGCCAAAAATGCTCCGGCAGGTAACCAACGACAAATAAAATTGAATGAAATTGAGTCGGGCAAGCAGCCGGAATTGCATTTGGCTGATTCTGATATCGTTGTGCGTCGTGCTGCGGCCAGAAAAGCCGCCACCACCAGGCATGGCCAGGGCGAACTCAGACTGGTATTGAAAGACGACGCAAAACCGATGCGGGCCAGGCTTGAATCGCTTTGGGCACTGGCCCGCATTCAGCCAAAGCAGGGGGGGCTGAGCGCGGAAGACTTGGGCGAACTGTTAAAATATCGCACGGTGCTGGCCACGGCTGCTGTGGAAGTGGCACGCATTTCGCCGTTTTATCAGTCAAATGAAATTAAAATTCCGAATTTGCCCGAGTGGCAGCAGGCCCTGCAGGAAGCCTGGCGCGACCCGGCCGACCCGATGGTCTCAACCGGCCCGAAGCAGGATTACGACCCCTATTTCCCGCTGGCAGTGCTTGATTACTGGACGAGCCACCCCAGCGAAAACTTACAGTGGCCCACCAGCGCCGAGCTTCAGCGCGGCTGGCTTGACCCGTTCATCAGGCGTGGGCTGATCCGCTTCATGGCGGTCCACCCGCGGCACGAAGGCAAAATCGAAGATTCGTGGAATGCTGCCGGTAGCACCACCGAAAAAGTCATGATTCTCTCGGCGGCTCGTATGTCAGAGCCTCGTAAAACCGAATGGGCCGCCCATGTGCTGGGCGATGACAACCCGCAGATTCGCCGCGAAGCCCTGCGATGGATCGCCGAAGAAGGGCTGAATCCACTTTTGCCAGACCTCGACCGCGTGCTTGATCAGCCAGGTGTTGATCTGAACCTGATCACCGCCCTTTCTGCGGCGAAATGGCAGCTTGAGGGCAAAAAACCGGCCGATTGGGAAAAGCGAGGCCTGGGGCCCGACGCCGTGGGCTATCTCAGCCCGCGCTGGCCTGCCGGGCTTCGGCTGGCGGTTCTTCGCAGCCTGCCTGTGGGTGCCCCGGAATTAACAGAGAAGCTGCTGCTGGAATTGCTGAATCAGGCGGAGGGCGAATTTCGGCAGAAGCTCATTTCGCGGCTGATCCAGCTCAAAAATCCGTCGGACGCTGCCGTAAAACTGGTTTTTGCCGAATGGGACAAAGCACCCTCCGCCGAATGGGCTGATGCACTGGCCGCATGGGCCAACATGACCAGCCCAAGCGCCGCAGAAACGCGAAAGCGACTGATAGCGACATTTGAAAAAGGCCCGATCGATTTGCAATTTGCCGCTGCCAGAAGTCTGCGAGGGCCCATTCAGGCCAAGGATGAAACAGCCCGAAAAGCCCTGCTTGATCGAGCCATCTTTGCCGTGCGGCTAAAGAAAGAAGATGCCGCCGAATGGGCCGATCAGGCTCGGGTGGCTGTGGGGCTGGAATCAATGCCCGACGAGCTGAGGGAAGCCCTGCCGAATCGTCCGGCCGATTTGATAGCCTGGGTGCGTACGCTGACCGCTCCGGCAGATGTCGAAGCAGGGCGTCGCGTGTTTGCCCATCCGCAGGGGCCCGGTTGCCTGAATTGCCACAAGGTGCAGGGCTCGGGCGGGCTGGTGGGGCCTGACCTGACGACCTATGCCGCAGGCCGAACGCCCGAGACGATGATCCAGTCGATTTTAGCTCCGGCTGCTGAAGTTTCGCCGCAGTTTGCCCCCTGGGTGATTGAGCTGAAGGACGGCCGGACGCTGGAAGGCATGATCGTTGAAGAGAACACCGGTAAACTGACCATCGGCCGGGCCGATGGTTCAACCGAGACGGTGAATTCTGGCGATGTCTCTGCCCGGTCGCCTCAATCCGGCTCGATCATGCTTCCCGGCCTTGTTGATCGTATGACACTTGGCGAATTTCGCCAGCTTGTCGGTTATCTGCGAAGTTTGAAGTGATTTTCAGCATGAAATGAAATCGTAGGGCACGTGCAACGTGCCAATCCTTTGAATTCGGCACGTTGCACTGGACCTAAGACTGAAGGCAATTGGTCGGGTCTTTGCTCTTTTGTCCTAGAGAATGTCCAAAATTATATGGTTAATATTGACATTGTATGATTTTAAGTTATTTTGATAATTATCATCAATCTGCAGTTGACACTCGCAATGGAGTAACGAAAAGTCATCTTCTAGCATAACCTAGGCTTCAATTTCAATTTTAGATGGATATTCGTAGCATCTTTGATATTGAAGTAGTCGCCTAATATTTGTGCTGACAGAATTACGCCAGCACTATGTATGCCTAAGATATCAATTTAAAATTCTACAAGTCATGGAAGGAACCATCATGTCGGCTCGGCAAATCACTTCATTAGGAAAAATTTATTGCATGATTGTTTTTGCAATACATCTGCAATGTCATTGTGAATTTGCACGAGCCGCTGATTCCGACATTAATAAATTTATGAAAGAATATGGCAATGCTGCTAAAGATATTGAAAATCATTTTGAGCGGTTGAGAGGCACTTGTAAGCTGTCGCGACAAGTTGATCTAAAATCAAAAACACGTTTGATCGATAATGCCACTTTTAATATTGACCATGGAAGCAAGAAGGTCTCGATTCTGAGGTCGCTGAACTCAGGAGAAAAGGGAGATCGCCCGGAATTTGTATATTGTATTGCTCCTGATTATTCCTTTACAATCGCGCGTAAACCGGGGGAGAAATCGTTTGAGGTTCGTGGTATTGGGTCTGATAAATCCGATATTGTTTCTTACGATAACAAATTTGGCAGATTTTTATTTGCCCCATTTTCAATTTATGATCAGCCTTTATCAAAATCGGTTCTTTCTAAAAATTTTGAGATTGTTTCGGCACTTGAAGTTAAACCGAATCAGTTTGAACTTGAATATCTCATGGGTTCAAATCTTAATAATAAAAAAGATAGGATAAAACTGGTTTTGGACCCCTCAAGAGGATGGGTCATTAAAAGTGGTGTGATTTTACCAGGTTCAATTGGCGGAAATGTGAAAATTGAATTTCAAATCGATTATCAGAATGAAGGTACAATAACCCTTCCGAAACGTGTTAGATATCTCGAACCGACTGGCCTTGAAACGATCTGCGAATTCACTTCAATTTCAACTGATCCGACAAATGAGAATGAATTTAAAATGGCATTTTACGGGCTACCTGAAATGACTCGATCCGGAAACAATTCGACCAGATCCCTTTTTTCGATTTTACTAAGCATGGCTTTGCTTGGGTTAATCGTTGGGGCGGTCTGAGGTATCGTAATCATAAAACCCTGAAAACTATCAACCCTGCTGAATAACCTAATTGGCTTTGAAATTCAACTTCAATGAGATCTATTGATGTTCAAGGGATGAAACAATGGCTCTTAGATTCCAGAATGATTGTAAAAATCATTTAGATAGAAATCGTTATTCAGGTTTTACACTTATTGAGATTCTCGTTGTCATTTTGATTATTACATTGCTTATTGGATTACTATTACCAGCCGTTCAAGCGGCACGCGAATCAGCAAGACGTACCGTTTGCGTAAATAATCTCAAGCAAATGACATTAGCTTGCGGAAATTACCACGATGTTCATCAATTCTTACCTAAAGGAAGATCGTATATCATAGAGCCTGGTTATAGTAACACCAGTTACCCTTGTACATCTATCATCATTGACCGAAGCTTTCAGATAGCTATTCTGCCTTATATTGAACAATCAAACATTTATCATTCAATTAATACGTCTCGTTCAATATTTGAAAGACAAAATCAATCAGTCTTTTCAACGGTCATTAACACCTTCGCCTGTCCGAGTGATCCGGATGCGGGCCAACCAAGGCCAGGTTATTCCATAGCCGACGCCATTTACAGATCTTTTAATCCGTCTGAACCGATGCGACTCTCTGCGACAAGTTATGCCGGAGTTCGTGGCTCATCAATTTTTTCGCCATTTCCATTGCCCGATTGCACTGTGCCACGTAATCGAATAGCCGATTCCAATGGTTCTATTACGGATATACATGTCTCAATTGCTATGGTGACTGATGGAACGTCAAATACAATGGCGATTGCCGAAAAATCGGTTTCAACATTACGTCCACTTCCCACCAGTCAATCCGGGAAACCGTCTCCATTTGAATTCAAAGGCTGGTGGTTTTCGGGTGATACTGGCGACACGCTGGTTTCAACGTTCTATCCACCTAATGCTTATAGCATTTATCCAAAATCTTCGGTTGAAGCTTGGACCGTTTCTGCTTCGAGTTTGCATCCGGGTGGCGTGAATGTTTCCATGGTTGACGGTTCAGTTCGTTTCGTCAAAGATACTGTTCAGTCCTGGCATGCAGGAATTGAGGGTTTCATTGATTTGAGCCGATTACAAAATCCTGGAATTTGGCAGGCTTTAGGAACAAGAAATGGTGGTGAAGCTATTAGTTCAGATTCATATTAATTCGCTCATAAAAACACTAGTTTTATAATTTCACTCATAGTAATAGGTTAGAAATGGATCAAAGACTTGGATTTCACATGATAAATCCTGCCCTACGATAAAATTAAAATCTATTGTTATAGAAAAATAATAAATCCGCGCCGGTTGCAATAAACCGGCCCGGATTTCATTTCGCGAAATTGCAATTATTCAGGTTTGGCTGGCAGGAAAGCGAATGGCTGGGCGTTTTTCATTTGCTTCACAGCGTTGCCGCTGTAAGTTTCACCACCCTTAAGGGCCAGTTTTTTCACGCTGGCATTTTCAGAAAAATCGATATCAGCCAATTCCAGCCAGAAGACATTCGGGCTTGTGGCTGAATCAAAATAGAAAATACGGCTTTTCTGGTTATAGGCGGTGCGCCAGATGGTGCTGGCTATGTTTGGGGCGCCTGGTGTTGTCAGGCCCAGCGGCACAGAGACGCTTCGAATGATGCTGAAAACCATTGCAACTGACTTGGCTTCATCCGCAGATTTGGGCAGATTATTGACATAAAACGAAGCCCTTGCGAAGCGATCGGAGGCTCGGCTGGTGCCGGGTAACATCACCATGCCGCCAATTTCCTCCCAGTATTTATTCAGGGCAAGTTGTTCGTCGAATGTCGGGGAATTTGTCATCACCTGATATTTGCGGTCGTGATGGATCACCAACTTGCCACCGACATACTCAAAAATCGCAGAATCGCCAGAAGGGTCGGAAATGGAGAGGTGCCCCTGGGCCGGTTCCTTGTTCGGCAAGATTGGCGCGATGATCGTAAATGGCTCCTGTCGCAGGCCTTTCACGGCTTCGGCAACGGTTGCATAGTTATCCAGTGTGTATTGAGCCCATGCGGCAATGGAGAGATTGGGCCTGTTGGCCACTGGCTTACCGTAATTTGATTCCACCAGATAAAGCACATTGGCAACAAGGCCTTTTTCATTGATGCCATCGACGCTGGCCACGCCGTAGAATGTGCAAACAACCGAGCCATATTTGCTCGTCCATTTCATCGAATTCGGTCCGGCGGCTCCGTCGCGAGCCATACCGCGCGGAAAGCTGTAGATTTCAGATCCCGGGTCTTCGGCCCAGTCCATTGAGCGGGCAACAAATACATTATTATTCGGCCCAAGATAAACGCAGCGGGTGCATGCATTCGCAACACCGGCCGCCATACCTGAAATCAAGGCAAGAGTGAATAAAAGTTGTTTGGTCATTCGTGTTTTCCTCCTGAGATTGTCAGATGATTTTGAAAAGCCAGGATGAGCAATGAAACCGGGCTGACGTGCTTCTCTACTCTTTAAGTGAATCATAGTCATTTTCCTTTTCAGGAGCAAATTTTGTAAGGAGATATTGATACATCTGCAATGATTAATGAAATGATTGAATTTCGTTTTATTACAATTTCCAAGACAAAAATCATTGAAATTGAAAAAAACCGCCTGAAAAGGCGGTTTTTGGTTTTGTTCAGATATCAATGAATTTCGGTGTCAATCAGGTGCCGAATTCGGTGCGTCGGCCATTGAGCTGGCCTTTTAGCCGTTCGATGATCGAGCTGTGCATCTGGCTGACGCGCGACTCGGAGAGATCAAGCGTTGCCCCGATCTCTTTCATCGTCAGTTCTTCGTAGTAATAGAGAATGATAATCAGGCGTTCGTTGCGGTTCAGGCCACGCGTGACCATACGCATCAGGTCTTTACGCTGAAGGCGGTTGGTCGGGTCTTCGCCCTTTTTGTCTTCGAGAATGTCAATCTCGCGGACATCTTTATAACTGTCAGTCTCATACCACTTCTTGTTCAGGCTCACCAGCCCGATTGCATTTGATTCGGCTGCAAGCTTCTCGAATTCCTGATGGCTCACACCCAGCTTGTCGGCAATTTCCTCGTTGGTGGCGGGCCGGCCAAGCTCTACTTCGAGAGCTTTTTTGGCTTCCTCCATTTTGGAATGCTTGCTGCGCACCAGCCGGGGCACCCAGTCCATCGTGCGGAGCTCGTCGAGCATTGCCCCGCGAATTCGCGGCACGCAATAGGTCTCGAACTTCACGCCACGCCCCAGATCAAAGGCGTCGATCGCGTCCATGAGCCCAAAAACGCCCGACGACATCAGGTCGTCAAGCTCCACGCCATCAGGAAGACGCTGCCAAATACGCTCGGCGTTGTATTTCACCAGATGAAGATATCGCTCGACCAGACGATTCCGAAGCTCTGTGGTCGGGTTCTCCTTGAACTTCGCCCAGACTTCGCTTACGTCCATATCTACTTGGGTTGACATCCAGACCTCCATGTCGTCGCCGAGAGTCGCGCACTTCCTGTGCTATGCCTTCAAATGTCAAAAACAATCATTTCTGAAAATTCGCCTGTCAGGCTTTTTCAGATCAAACTGCTTGTGTCACCTGAGGAGTGACCCCCGATAAGACCAGGAATCACCAGTATCTTTATCGTCATGACTCGATACCGGCCTTGATCATATTCTCGGAAAATTCCGCAAAATCGTTATTTCTTTACAATCAGCGGACTGTTGGTTAACGCGGCCCATGTTTAACGGTCAAGTTCGTTCGGAAAGGGAGAATCCGACGCTTTTACGATTAAACCGGGTGATGATTCAACTGGCGGAAATCGATGGAAATTCGTCAGCCGGCACGCCGAGCTTTGGAATTGGTGATTTCCGTTGTATCGATGGTATCTGCCTGTTGAAATTGCCGGAAAAAGTCAGGCAATTCGGTCGAGGCCGATGTCCACTGCTCAAAATTGCAATGAATTTTTGTCGCCAGGCGTTCGATATCGCGGGCGGCTGTTGAAAGCCACCAGCCCGGTGCCTGAACGACGGGGATTCGTGCCTTGATGGCCCGGGGCACGTCAAGATCGTCTCGAACAGAGCCGAGATGACTGACCGATAGCCCCTGAAACAGCCGCGAAGCCTGAATCAGCCGGTCTGCTGATTCATCGCCCGCCTTGTGTGAGCCCGCTTTATTGACAACTGTCACAATCTTCAGATGGCTGCCCACTGCCCTTCGCAGGTGCGAAAGCAGGGCGTGGCTTGCGGCCAGCGAAGCTTGCTCTGGTGTTGTGGTCAATACCATTCCATCGGCCACGACGGCCAGAGTCTGGGATCGGGCCGTCAGGCCGCTGCCGGCGTCAACGATGATCCAGTCAGCAACCTGGCTGTCTCGCAGCTCAGTTACCACCTGGGCCACCAGCTCGTCAGTAGCCGGGCCCACCAGCCAGGCTTCGTTCATTCTAGCAGCGTGTGATCCAGCAAGCAGCTTCACGCCTTCTGGGCCTTCGACCAAGGCTTCCCAAGGGGCGACCCGGCCGGAGAGCACATCTTCCAGATCAACTGTTGGCCGTCGGTCGCAGATGATCTCAAGCTGCCCCAGGCCATAGTCGGCGTCAACCAGCGCCACTCGCAAATTCTTTTTCGCAAGTGAAACGGCCAGGTTCAGGGCGAGCGTGCTTGTGCCTACGCCTCCCTTGCCGCTGGCCAGGCAAAGTACCCGTGTCGGGTGTGGAATGACTGCGTCAGACTCCGGGCAAGTCTCAGCCAGCACTTCCGCATCGTCGGAAGTGTCGGCCTGAATCGTCCAGGCTGAGTTGTTCGCGAGCTTTTCCGCAGACGAATCAAGCGGCTGAGATTCATCAGCAGCTTTGGCGGCAAATAAGTGTCGAAGCGATTCCGCTTGATCAGACATGGCATCCCTGCCTTGCGTCATGGGGGGCGAAGAATCGGAATATTGCAATGAAGCAGGGCCCTGAGCCAGATCCATCCGGCATCATTGAAACAGTCTTTCATGGCTGTTTCACCCGACTTGGGCAGAATCATACCAATTTGACCAATTCTGGCAAGCCGATTTCACCAGATATTTCTCTTCGATCAGGCACTGCCAGAAAAAAGTCTGATTATAACGAAAAAATTATGCAACAATGTAGTAAATGGGTAAAATAAGTTGATTAAAGTTTATTTGTCGATTAAAGATTATGAATAGTTATTGCCTGATCAATATGATCGTGAGCAATGCGCCACCAACGTGATACAACCTGATTGACACCAGGAGTAGTTTTAACGATGTTTCGGTCTTCGAAATTCTATTTTCTTGCGATTCTTGCGGGCTTTGCCAGCGACGCAGCTGCTTGTAGCGTCTGTCGCCCGGCAACGCTCAAGTGTGCGCCACGCACAATTGCCGCCCCTTGTGCGACGACCATTCCATGCCAGGTTTCGGCCCCAGCCTGTGAAGTGCTGGTTCCCCGCACCGTCACAAAATTTCATAACGTGACAGAAACCATCTGCGAGGAAGTGATTGACACGCATAACGTTACGAAATATCGTACCGAAACCAAGACCGAAAAGGTTCCAGTGAGCCGCACCGTTTATGACACTGAAGAAGTCAAAACGAATGTAACTCGTTATCGCACGGAATATAAGACAGAGACCGTTCCCGTTACCCGTACGGAATATGATTTGGTTCCTGTCAATACCGAAGTCACGCGTTATCGCACGGAGTACAAAACGGAAACCGTTCCAACCACTCGGGTTGAATACGACAATGTGCCTGTTAAGAGCAACGTGACACGTTATCGCACGGAATATAAGACAGAGACCGTTCCCACCACCCGCACTGTTTATGAGCCTGTTCAAAAGACCCGTAACATTCAGGTGCAAGTGCCAGTGACGGAAAACTTTGAAGCTTCTGTCACCAAAACGGTTTATGACACCGTCACCAGCAAGCAGAAGCGTTACGAGCCTTACACCGAGACGATCACGGTGAAGGAAAAGGTCATGCAGCCGGAAGTCTTCCAGACGACCCGCAAAGAGACCCGCACCGTGCATGTGCCAGTACAGAAGATAGTCACCCGTGAAGTCATGCAGTGCCAGGAAGTGATTGAAGATCGTGGCTGCTGGGTGAATCAGGCCGTGCAGACAAGCTCTGGCTGCACAAGTGGCTGTGGCGTTTCCGGCAAGTGCGGTGGCTGTGGTGGCCACAAGAAGAGCCTCGGCTGCGGCTCGTGCGGTCATGTTTGTCAGGGCGTAACTTATGCCTGTCAGCAAGTATGGGTGTCACGTCCGGTTCGCACGTCGGTGCCTGTCAAAGTGCAAGTTCAGGACTGTGTCACGGAAATGGTCGCCCAGAAGCAGGAAGTTGAAGTTCCAGCCACCGAAACACGCATGGTTCCCAAAGAAGTCGAGAGAACGGAATGCGTAACCAAGACTCGTGAAATTGAAGAACCTGTCACGCATCAGGTTGCCCGTTCTGTGGAAGAAAAAGCTCAGGGAACACGGGTTTCATACAAAACCGAATCCCGGGTTGAAACCTACACAGAGATGGTCGCTCGTCAGATCAACGATACCACCACGCAAACTGTTGCCGTGCAGGTGCCTTATCAGGAAGAAGTGACCAACTACGTGCAGAAGGCACGCGAAGTGAAAGAACTTGTCTCACGCCAGGTTGCTGTGCAGGTGCCTTACACCGAAACAGTCACTAATCACGTGCAGAAGCCACGCCAAGTAACGGAAACGGTTACCCGCAAGGTTCCTTATCAGGTTCCTTACACAGAGACAGTGACATCACACGTTCAGAAGGCCCGTCTGGTAACAGACATGATTGAACGGACCGTCTGCACGCAGGTTCCTTACACCGAAACGGTGCAGGTCAAGCGCATGGTACCCAAGACGATCACTAAGCAGGTTCCTTACTGCGAAACCGTCTGGGAACGTCAGGCCCCAGCCGCTGCCGCTGCACCGGTAGCTGCTCCAGCCGTCGCTCCTTCTGCCCAGAAGTGATTTGCAGAACGATTATTGACAACTACGTCGAAAAGGGGCCGCCATTGTGCGGCCTCTTTTTTTGCATCATCCCAAAGGTCATTAAAGAACTCTTTAATGAGGAGGCAGTTCATTAAAATTTTTGGCCACTTTTTTTAATGAGACTTTTTTGATTAAAATGAATGTGTGATAAATTCAAAAGTGATCGAGAGTGGCCAAGCCATTGCGTATTAAAGACTTCAAGCCAGAAATGCCGGGCTCGTTTGTATCGCTTGCGAGCGGTGATCAGGCTTTTTTGCCGAATCCATTGCCGCCAGAGTGGGAGTTTCCGACAAGACTCTGGCCGATGATCAGTGAAGCCAAACGATTGATTGGTATTTTAGATGGAATTGGCCGGGTGCTGCCTAATCCGGCGATACTTCTTCGGCCCACAGAAGATCGCGAAGCAATTCAATCGTCTGCGCTTGAGGGCACTTATGCGACGCCGCGGGAATTGCTGCTTTTTGAGCTTGAACCAGAACAACGAGAAGATGAGCCGGATACAGTTAACCGGTTTCGTGAAGTTTATAATTATCGCCTTGCCATTCAGCACGCCGTTGCAAGTCAACTTCCGATTTGTCAAAGACTTATGCGCGAGCTTCACAAGATTTTGCTCGAAGGCGTGCGTGGCCAGCATACAGATCCCGGTCATTTTCGCCGGATTCAAGTCGCAATCGGGACAAATAAACGATTCATTCCGCCGCCTCCACAAAACTTGCCCAAGTGCCTTGATGAACTTGAAGTCTATATTAATCAGGAATCTTCGTTTGACCCGCTGATCGACTGTTTTCTGGTGCATTATCAATTTGAAACAATTCATCCTTTTGTTGATGGAAATGGCCGCATCGGCAGGCTGATACTGGCTTTGATGATCCAGCGCAAATGCCACCTGACGAAACCCTGGCTTTACCTCAGCGATTACTTCGAACAGCATCGGGATGATTACATACAGGGTCTTTATCAGGTGAGCACGCTGGGAAACTGGGAAAAATGGATTGAATTTTCGCTTCAGGCTACGATTGAACAAGCCAGATCAACCATCGTTCGTTGTGAAAGCCTGCTGGCTATTCGCGAGCAATTCCGCCAGCGCCTCAATGAAACTGGCGGACATGTAAGGCTACATACAATCATTGATCAAATCTTCATTACACCAATGATTCGAGTGACAGACGCTCAAAGCATTTTACAAGTGACATATCCAACAGCCAAATCCGATCTCGAAAAACTTGTGAAAGCGGGAATTTTGCAAAAGCTAAATGATTCACCCGCAATTACTTACTATGCACCTGAAATATTCAAAGTGGCTTACGACGACATCTCCAGTAATAACGATAAGGAGATTTAAAAATTACCTCGGGCTCAGGCCCCTGAATAATCCCTGGCCAAACCGCCGCGAAATCGGGTTTTGATCCAGTGGGCTGCGGGGCGGGGCAACATCATCGCCAAGGGTCCGAAGGGCGTCGAATGTCGAAGGCAGCACATCCAGATGAAATTCAGGGAAAGCCGGCGTGCCGGAAATGCGGACCTGAAGAAGCTGCCCGGTGGCTTCCTTGATAGCATCCGAAAGCACGGGCAGCTTGAAGCGGTCGCGGCCATAGATCACTTTCAGGTGGACATCCAGATCGCCTCTGGGCGACATTTCGCCGTCGCCATCAAGGCTGAAGGCATCGCCCTGAAACTTGATCGGGTTAAAGGTCGTCATGCCACGATCGATCTGAAAACCGACCTGGGCCGAATCAAATGCCGTTCTGGTTGTGGGTGATAAATTCAGCGCCTTCACAAACCGCAGAAAATCAGGCAGTTCTCCCAAATCACCCTGCGTAATCTCGGCACTTCCCTGGCCCTTCAGGTTGCGTGCATCGCTGCCGCGACCTTCCAGATCAATCTGGCCGGTCACACGCCCCTTGATGTTCTGAGGGCCGGGCACTGTGCGGGCATATTGGGCCAGATCAAGCCCGGTCAGTTTAATCGAGGCCTGATACTGAGGCTCCTGCGCAATCTGCACATTCATGCTGCCATTAGCATTCCCGCCCAGAATCACGGCCTGAACGCTGGGCAATTCCACCAGCCCCTTTTCCACATGCACTGGTGCACTGATGTGCTGAATCGGGAAGCCCTTAAGCATCATGTTTTCAATAGCCAGCACGCCATCGCAGGCAAACTCGCGGCCGTCGTATATGCCCGAGATATTTTCAACCTGCCCCTGCAAATTATTCAGCATCCATCCAGCGTCAAACGAGTTGCCATTCAGCACCACTATGCCATTCTGCCAGCGACACCAGGCCGTGTCATCGGCCTTGCCTGACCAGCCTAATCGCATGTCCGTGCGGAAGGTGATCGCCCGGCCGTCGTCCAGCCGACGGGCAAAATGAGCCATCACCGGCGGCATCTTCTGCCGCAGGCCAGCGTCAAGCCGAAGCTCTCGTGCCTCGAGTGCCTTTGCCCAGAGGTCAAATTTTCCATCTTTTTCAAGTGTCACCTGTCCCTGTTGCATCGAAACATTTGAATTTCGAAACAGGAAATGAACGTCGTTCATGGCCACTTTGCCATTGGTCGAAACAAAAGTGCCCTGCACATGATCCAGCGGCAATTCCAGCGGTTTTGGTTGCTGGTTATCTTCTGAAGGTCTTCGCTGAATCACCAGATTCAGCCGCGTTTCAGCCTCTGGCTTTATGGTAATAATGCGATTATCAATCTGGGCGACCGGGTCAAGGTCGATCAGCACATCAACATCGGCCGAACCGATCGGATTAATCGTCCTCCAGGTCGTTTTCCACACTTCCGGCAGGCTCAGCCTCAATTGTTCGTCAAATGGCAATTGATCGGCATGAAGCTCAATGTGTGTGCGCAGCGGTGTCGGGCTGGTCACTGCCGACGCTGCCGGCTGTACCTGATTGCGCTGCTGGGCAATTTCATGATGCCTGATTTCGCCATTCTTTTCAGGCAGGCCCTGTGTTCGCCGCCGCGGGAAAGGGGCCTGCGGCGTCTTTCGCGGGCCGATCCGCTCGACCCGGCCTCGGCCACTGATCTTCGCCGTACCATTCGAGCCAGAAATATTTTCAAAAACCCAGTAGTCTGGGTGCAATTGCAGCGTTCCCTTCAGGTTGCTTATAGGATAAGGCATATCGGCCCAGCGGATCGAGCACCTTTCCATCAGTTCAATGGTCGTATGCACTTCCAGCTTGCCAATGGGTGGTTCGCCGGGCTTGGTCGGCGGCAGTCTGGTGATATGTGCCCTGGCCCTGATTTCACCCGTTGGCTGAAAAGCATCAACCACTCGTCGTGTGTCAGGTGGCAATGCATTGAGTAAAGTTTCGTCAACTGTCAGATTTTCCGCTTCAAACCGAAGATCGACCTCAGCCCTCGGGCCAGGCTTGCGAATCGTGCCCGTGATGGCTGCCGGGCGATTACCCAGCAGCGTGCGCAGGCCACTTTCCAGCGGTGGTTTATCCGGGTTGCCCAGCCGGATCGTATCGCCCGACCAAGTGATCTGCCCCCAGATATGCTCCAGCGGATAGGGGAAAAATTCGTAGCAAATGGCCACGTCGCGGCAATCGGCATTGAGGCCGAAGCCGATTTCGCCGCCGGGCCGGTTTCGCACCATGCGAATGGCCAGATTCAGCTCGCCCCTGGGCAGATATTCCACCCAGAAATTCTGCCACTGTTGTGGCGTCACGCGCTGGAGCCGCTGATCGATCGGCAAGTTTATGGCACTCAGCGTAATATCCAGCGGATCAGTGCGCCAGTTGGTCGCACCGCTTCGCCCGGTGGCTCGCAGAATCGTCTTGCCATGATACGCTTCGGCGCGTTCAATGAGGAGCAGGTCGTCTTTGACGATAAATGTTCCACGAATGTCGTTGAGCGGGAAGGGCAGCTCAGCGCGTTGCAGCCGCCCGCGGAGCATGTCGGCCCTGACGCGGTAATTGGCTGGACGAATGCCGCCTTTGGCGATTTGCAGCGTGGCTGATTCCAGATAAAGGTTGCAATTGGCGTCGTCAATGCCGAGCTTTTCCCAATCATTTACCAATTCTGGCTTTAAGTCGCTGATGAGCCGCTGGCTGACCTCAAGCCCGATTACCGACCCGCCCAGCTCAACCAATCCGGTCTCAAGATTAATCGTCCCCTGAATTTGCAGACGTTCGGCCCAGGTGCCCTGAGCACTGCCATTGAATTTCAGGATCTGGCTATCTTTAGTCGATTCAATCGTCAGCTCTACATCACGCAAAACGGCAGGCGATGTCTGCTCTTTTGTCTCTTTTGAATTTTGGATGGCTGTGTGCTGGATGAGCTCAAGTGTACCGCGAGTGACTTGAATCGCGGGCATTTTACCGGCTGATTTCACAGGCATCGGCGAAGCAAAAAGCGAGTTGAAATTCCATTTGCCTTCAGCATTTCGCACAAGCCGAAGGGTGGGCTGGGCCACCACGACCTTTTCCACCCGCCAGTTCTCTTCAAACAGGCTCCAGGGGTCAAAAACCAGTCGGATAAACGGCAGACGCAGCGTTGGTATGGCCGGTGCGGTTGGTTTTAATGTCGTTGAAGTGTTGGCTGGTTTTTGCGTGACGACGGCCGGTTTACCTGGTCTTGGCATGGCCGCCGGCTGTTCGGTGGCCGGTTTCTCGGGAGGTAAAGACGTGGTGGCGTCAACAGGCTGATTCTGCCAGAGGCGGATCTGCTCAAGCACGCATTCGCCCAGAATTGGCCGGATGCGGGCATGGGCAATTTCAAGCCGCGATGTGGGGAAAAATCTTGGCGCCTGGGCAATAATCTGCTGGCGGAAAAAATCGCCATCCTGCACATAAAAAAACGCAGCCACGCCAAGCCCCACCACCAGGGCCAGCAAGAGAGCGAACAAGATTTTTATGCGCCTGATGATCCGGCGCAGCAGCCTAAAGCGTGCCATGACGCGCAGCGGCCCTCCTGGCCATCTGATGAGAGGCACTTTTACCCGACAATCAGCATACCAGAATCAGAGATTCCGCCAAGGTGAAGAATCTGTGCAGTTTTACCGCAGCAGCAAAATGAATATAAAACCGGCATTTTTGATTATTTCTCAAAAACACTTTTTATTTATGTTTATGTTATGTGTCGAAAATATACCCATCCTGGTTTATGACGACTATGAAATGAAAAATATCAGGACCTAAAGCCTGGGTTGAGATAAAGTTTATACCCGTCCAGAGCGCGGGCGACGTATGACTTGAACAACTCAAATTCATATTCAAATGTTCTATCATTATGCAAGTCAGGCTTGTCAAGTTTATTTTCTTCACACTTGGCAATCTGATATTCAAAATCAATTTTCCACTTTAAAAGTGCCATGGTGATCAAATCCGCCCGAATTGAAGATGCACTATGTTGCCTGGGTAATGGATTACCGTGGTTATCAAATTTTACTTTACCATTTTTTATGTTTTCATCTGTTCTGTTTTCATATTTACTTAAACCTGTATCCAAAAGACCAGGCTCCGGCTGCCAGAATACATCGTTATCAGCAGAGACCGAGGTGCTACCGAATACCCCAAAGTTAGGTTTAAGATAACCGTGTCCAAGCCTGGTTTTAAATTCGGCCGCCAGGGTTCGCCCTGTATTCATATCGCCCTCGAAATAAAGAACAATGGCATCTTTTCGCTCAAATTTCAGATTTTTTCTAAAGTCAATTTTGAACATGAAAACAAATCGACCAGTTATCATTATATCACCAGCCACACCTATGAAGCGATCGATATCAATCATGTTTACAGGACAGAAATAAAGTCTTGTAATATTAGTCCTGGGTTGAGGTTCGCGATAAAACCAGAGAAAATCACTGGGTGGAAGCGTGTCTGGGGGTGCAGTGATAAAATTAATATCTTTTTTCAATTGAAAATAAACGGATAATCCTTTCGCTTGGACCTTTTCTCTTATTTTATTGATCCAGTTCGCATATCCCGATACGTCATGGTGCTGAAAATCTATTTCTTCAACTGACTGTAAAACATTGTAAACCAGACTTGAAAGAATCGTGAGATCGAGAACTTCAGCTTTTGATTCAAGTGGAACTAATTTTAGGTTCCTACCAATTTTTTTCAGTTCAACATTGATTCTGGATCCATCGTTTCTGGCGGCCGCAAAAATAACCTGGAGTGAAGCACGATCCGCCACATTAATTTGCTGAACAAGCGATCTTGCCAAAAGCACATCCGCATATTCGGCATACTCACTGAAAATTGATACGGCCTGCCTGGATAACGCCTCTGACAATTTTAATAATGAAGTTGCAGAGAGCTTGATGGGTGCTTCGTCAATCGTCTCTTTCACCGCTTCGAGCGTTTTTTTTAACGATGCAAGTTTCGTCGGATCATTTGCATAGGTTCTCTCGAGATGTCGAAGTCCGGCATAAGCGCCTTCCAATTCTGCAATCTTAGCCGTGATTTTGGCAATCTTAAAAACCAGAACGATCGGTTTATGAAACATTTCATCGTTTGTTACGCTGTTTTCGGTGCCCGACTTCCGAAAGGCGTTTGAAAACGTTCGGGCAAAATTACTGCCACCCCTGTCGATTTCAAATGTGTCCGTTGTTTTATGAAATCGCAACTTGTCATTTGGCTGAATTGTGCTGAAAAGGCGTAAGGCTTCTAGGGCTTTTCTGCTCGCTGTGCCATTTTGGGCGATGCTTCCGCTCGACATGATTTAAATCAACCTGTTGAAATGGATCCCAACAAGGGAATTTGACAATGATGACTTACACCACACGGCATGAGAAAGTCGCTGTAAAAGCAGGGTAAATCAATCGCTACTCCTACTTTTATAAAGCGGGAATCGTCTCAAATCCGCTGTATTCAGGATAACAAAATCATAATTGATATTTACTGGCGGGTCAATCAGGGCAATTCATGAGTGCCTTTGATAACTCACAAAATTAATAGTTGGCAATCTTTATATCTTCCGAAATTATAAACAATAAGATTAAATTAAGGGTGTAAAATAAAACGTCTAGATAACATCAAAGACAATAGAAATGGTAAATATTTAAAAAATGATTTATATCAGAAGATGACTTTTGTAGTTCTAATATAACGCCCTTTTATAAACAAGTCCTTTTCTTTCATCCAAAATTCAATGCCTGCCGCCGCGGTCGCCCGGTAAATACGACCCCCAGCCCAGTTTTTCAGCCAGATTGCGATAAAAATCACTCTGCGGCGTTCGCACAACCGGCAGGCTGCAAGTGCCCTGCACAATCTCTACAATGTCCGTCGGATTGATCGCAATATCACCCTGACCATCAAAAACAAGCACCGTTGGCATCTCTGGCCCTGTGATCGACAGCCGATAATTCTTGCTGACCATGTCAACCAGCGGCCGCTGCGTCAGCGTATGCGGCGCGAGTGGCGTAATTACAAGCATCTGTGCTTCAGGGCAGAGAATCGGCCCGCCGGCCGAGAGATTATGTGCTGTGGAACCAGCGGCCGTGGCCACAATCAGGCCGTCGGCTCGATAGCGGGCCGCCGGGCGGTCGTCGATAAAAAGATCAAGCTCGATCATCCGGAACGGTGGGCTGGCCCGCAGCACTACGTCGTTTACGGCATGAGAGACAATCTCGGGCTTGTCAGACAGCCCACGATAAAGCCGACACTCAAGCGTGACCAGTCGATCAACCGTAAAATTGCGTGCAACAAGATCTTCCAGCAATGTCGGCAGACGCTCGGGCGAAATCTCCGTGAGAAAGCCAAGCCGCCCTACGTTCACGCCCAGAATCGGCACCGGGTCGGGAATCATGCGTCGGGCAACACGAAGCACCGTGCCATCGCCGCCCAGCACAATCGCCAGATCAGCCTTTAGGCCTGATAAATCGGAATCGGCGCTGAAGTCTTCCATCACCAGCTTCAGGCTGGGCTTGCTATCGATCAGCCGGCGAAGCTGGTCGGCCACTTCATGCACAAGTTCTCGGCCGCCATGACCAAGCAGGGCAATTTTCAGATCAGAGGCGGGTGATTCAGCGGATAGACACACAGTTAATCAATGACCGTGCGGTTTTAACCAATAAAATCAGCGGGCATGCTGCACAATCGCCACGTGATGATTGATTCCGTTGGTCTCAATCAATCCGGCAGAGACCGGGAAGCCATTCGCCTTGGCCAGCTTGAGGGCCGACTGATAAATGCCCTGTTCATCAAGGCCCACTTCGGCAAGCTGCTCATCACGCTCAGCATGCAGCACAAAGCGGTCGGGCAGGCCCAGCCGCCGCATATGTGAGGTATTGATCCCTGCATCGTTCGCCGCTTCCAGCACCGCTGAGCCAAAGCCGCCCATCAGACATCCTTCTTCGATTGTCAGCACAAACGATGCTTCTTCAATCGCTTTGAGAATGGTCGTTGAGTCAAGAGGCTTGGCAAAGCGGGCATTAATCACACCCACCCGCAGGCCATGTTCTTCACGCAGACGATTGGCCACGCGAACTGCCGCCGGGAGCTGGGCACCAAAGACGATAAACATGCCGTCCGTTTCCCAGTCAATCACCTCGGCCATGCCTGTTTCAATGGGCTGTGGATCACGCTTCACGCTTTCAACGTTCGTTTTCGGATAGCGGATCGATGTCGGGCTATCCAGCCCCAAGGCAAAGTCGAGCATCGGCCGCACATCCTGCTCATCGCCGGGCGCCATCACTACCATGTTTGGCAGCATTCGCATATAGGCGATATCGTAAGTGCCGTGATGGGTCGGCCCGTCGGCCCCGACAACGCCAGCCCGGTCAAGCGTGAAGAGCACCGGCAGATTTTGCAGAGAGACTTCCTGGAAGATGTTGTCATAGCCACGCTGGAGGAATGTGCTGTAGATGTCAACCACCGGCCGCGCACCGGCCTTGGCCATGCCGCCGGCAAAGGCTACGGCGTGGCTTTCGCAAATGCCCGTGTCAAAGAACTGGTCGGGATAGTTCTCACGGATTTTCTGCAGCTTGTTGCCTTCGCACATCGCCGCCGTAATCACCGCTACGCTCTTATTGGTGGCCATGATGTCAAACAGGGCACTGCTGACTAGATCTGTATAGGCCTTGCTCGAAGCCGACTTGATTGGCACTACGCCACAATCTTCCACTTTGAATGGCGAAGGGGCGTGGAATTTGACAGGCTCAGCCGCCGCCGGCTCAAAGCCGTGGCCTTTTTCCGTGAGCACGTGCAGCAGCACAGGCCCATCAAGCTGCTTGACCTTCTCGATGTAATGCCGCAGCGTTTTGAGGTCGTGGCCGTCGATCGGGCCGAGATAGGTGAAGCCCATCTCTTCAAAAAGCATACCGGCGCCCAGAATGCCGCCCTTAATGGCGTCCTTCACATGCCTGGCCCAACTTGCCGCTTCATCACCTACCAGCGGGATATTCGGCAGGAAATTCCGCAGACGCTTATTCAGGTCGTTGTAGGCGGAGGTCATCCGTACACGGTCTAGGTAGGCGGCCAGCCCGCCCACTCGAGGGCAGATCGACATTTTATTGTCGTTTAGGACCAGCAGAAATTTCTTCTTAAGCCCGGCGGCGTTATTCATCGCCTCATAAACCATGCCACAGGGCAGGGCACCGTCGCCGCAAATGGCCACAGAATAGCGATCGTCCTGACCAATCAGATCGTCGCCCGCTTTCAGGCCAAGGGCTGTGGAGGCGGCTGCGCCGGCATGACCCGTCATGAAGAGGTCAAAAACACTCTCTTCCGGGTTCGGATAGCCCATCAGCCCACCCTTGGTGCGGATGGTGTGCAGCTCGGCGGCACGGCCGGTGATCAACTTGTGTGGATAGATCTGGTGGCCAGTATCCCAGATGATGCGGTCGTGGCTGAAGTCAAAACCCATGTGCAGGGCCAGGCATAGCTCAACCACGCCGAGATTGCTGGCGAAGTGTGCCGGGCGGCTGCCAACCACGCGGATCAACTCAGCACGCATCTCACCTGCAAGCTGCTCGAGTTCCTTCTCAGAGAGATTTTTCAGGTCGGATGGACTACTGATACGCGGTAGAATGGCACTGGCCATGCTTAATGATCCCTTTCCACGATCTGATGGGCCAGAGCTCGAAGACAATCGGCCCTCCCATCAAATATATTTAATGCACTGGTTGCCTTTTCGGCTAGACCCCTGGCATAGGCTCGACTGGCGTCAATACCCATAAGACCCGGATAAGTCCACTTCCCAAGGCCTGAATCCTTTCCCACCCGCTTGCCCATCTTGGCTTCGTCGCCCGTGGCGTCCAGGAGGTCGTCAACCACCTGAAACGCCAGCCCGACCGCCCAGCCATATTCCTCAAGAGCCGCCTTCTGCTGGGCACTGGCCTGGGCCACTGTGGCACCCAATTGCAAGGCCCCACAAAGAAGTGCCCCTGTCTTGCGACGATGGATCATCTCAAGTTCAGCCAGGTTGGCGTCCGTCCGATCTTCCGCCTCAAGATCGGCCATCTGACCGGCTACCATGCCTTCCGGGCCGGCTGCTTTGGCCAGGATGCGAATGCATTCAGGCACCACCTCGACCGGCTTCTGGTCGCGGGCGATCACTTCAAAGGCCAGCGTGAGCAGGCCGTCGCCCGCCAGAATGGCTGTGGCTTCGTCAAATGCCTTATGACACGTCGGCATGCCACGGCGAAGGTCGTCGTCGTCCATCGCCGGAAGATCATCGTGGATAAGAGAATACGTATGGATCATCTCAAGCGCCACGGCCACCGGCAGGGCTGCTTCGGCTGTTGCTCCACAGGCCTGGGCCGACCAGATCGCCAGTATTGGCCTCAATCGCTTGCCGCCTGCCATCAGGCTGTATTTCATGGCGTCCGTTAGCCGCTTCGGGCAAAGCTCGCCCTGCTCCAGAAGCGTGGCGACACGGTCCATCTCGGCTTCAATCTTCAGCCGCGATTCTGTTAAAAGCGCTTTCAGGTCCACCCTGACCTCGGCTTCCGCTCTTTGGGCTCGCTCAGAAAGTTGATTCTGACCCGACATTCAGGCTGAGCCCTGCATGGCTTCCCGGCATCTTCATCTTGAAGTTGCCAGTCTGTTTCTGATTTCCTGTCGTATTGTCTCAACACTTCCCAACAATGTCCACATTAAGCCGACTTTCCCAAACTTTTTCTGCCGTTAAATCTTCCCTGAATTAACAAAAAATGGTTAAAACGGTTGTGATGAGCCAGGCGGTTTCTTTTTCTGGCCCAGGAGGGCATCCGGCGTTTCCACGTCGAGATTGAGTGGTTCGGTCTGAATGTTTCCGTTGTCGTCGATGGCGGTGAGTTTCTCGACCCGGGCCTGTGCCTGATTCAGAATACTGCGGCAGTTTTGTACCAGTGAAATGCCGTTTTGATAAGCCCCCAGCGCATCGTCAAGACTGAGCTGCCCTGATTCCAGCCGGCTGACGCAATCAAGCAGCTTTTGATACTGTGCCTCAAAATCGAGTTTTGGGGCTGGCTGGCTCTGCGTTGGTTGATCGCTGCTCATGTTCAAAAATCCGTCATTTCTGATTCGGCAAGTAGTAGTTTATTTATAACAAATGAATTACTGAAAACAAAATGCCCGACCGGAAGAAGCTCTTACGCAAGCCCAGTGCATTACCTGCACCGACTTCGCTGGAATTCCTCGAAAATCATGGCCCGGGCCCGGGCTGGTTCATCCAGCCGCCAAGGGCCACGTTTTCGGTCAAAATCTTGCAATCGACGTCGATCGGTGCGTGAAATGGCCGCTTTTACACGATCAACAGCGGCCGGCTCGCAATCGGCCAGAGCCATCGCCCAGGCTTCGGCCATTCCCAAGTCAAAGCTGGCCTGAATCGCCGCTTTTGGCCACTGGGTCGGGTCGGCCGGCGGCTCTGGCAAGACTTCCGCCTGATTTCTTTGGTTGATTTTCTCAGCCGATTGCTCGCGGCTTGAAACGGGCTGGCGGCTGGCCATCTGGCGGCGAAAATCAACTAAGGCAGCCTGCTGTTCTGCCGCATCGATTTCGCGAAGATTCGCTACGGCCTCAGTAATGGCCTCTGCCTGCTGGGGAGACATCCGCTTGAGTAGTGCCGCTGCCTCAGTGTCATCAAGGCTCACCAGCACAAGCGCCGCACGCTTGAGCGCATTTGAAGCTGTTTCCGCATTTTTTTGGCCGTCTTTTGTTGTCATTTCATTTGCTCCATCAATAGATAAAAAATATTAGTGGAATATCATTTTCCTGCCATGTCATCTTTATCCATATCGTCCACACCTGAAATCCACTCGCTCAGCACATCGGCCGCCTGTTCAACGGGTATTGATTGATCCGTTCGCTTCGCATGTTTTGCTGCCGGCGGTGTCTGGCTTGAAGCATCCATCCGCCATTGATCCGAAAAATCTGCCGGCATCGGTTTTACGGCAAGATCAAAATCGTTGCTCTTTCGCTGATGAAAAAGCCTTCTGCCGATGAAAATTGCGGCCAACAATCCGCCTGCAATTCCGCCCATAATCCAAGGCTCGCGCATGGAATGCGAGGTTTTGAGAAGCGTTTTTATTACAGTTTCATTCTTGTTTTCATTTACTGGGGGAATTGTATTTGGATTTTCTGATTTGACATCAGCCATTGCAATTGGTTCTTTACCAACCCAATCAAGATTCTCCAGAAGAATCGGGCTAAGCATGGCACTGATCTTTGTATGAATCTGCCGCCGCAGCTCTGGTGTGGCACTTTTCTCATCGAAGAGGCCAATCAGGACCCGAGCCCTCACAATCTCTGGCTTCTCATTTTCAGCTTTTTCATTGAAATCGATCGATACCGGCTCATTGAAATAAAGCACTGGTTTTTCAGGACTTTTAACGGTAGTCGTTGAATTTGCCGATTGTATTTCACTGCTGCGGCTTAATGTTATTTTGACTTCCGCATCTCCAAGCCCGGCCACACCACGCCTGATCCTATTTTCCAGCGTTTTCGTTTCGAATCGATCAGCTACTGCTCCATCCGGCTTTCTCAGCGTATTGGCTGCCTCTCGCTGGCCCAGAATGTAAATATTCTCGGCATCGTGAATGGTAATCTGATCGTCTTTTACGCCTGTTATGCTTGCCGTGATGATATTGCGAATTTTCTCAAGTGTTTTTTCATTCACAATTTCGCCTATTTTTGGCGGTTCGAGAAAGACCCTTACCCGCCAGGCGGGGCCGCTTGAATCATTAATAAATCGTCTGGTGGCCGAAAGTGGCTCGAGCGAAACCTGCACATCACTGAATTCGCCGGCGCGGCGGATCAGCCAGGTCAGCTCTTTTTCTTTTTGATTGCGCTGTCTCTCTTCGCGCTGAACGGGCGATTCCAGAATGGCCAGCGGGCCACTGTTTATCGTGCGAAGTTCTTCCAGCGTTTCGGGCCTCAGGCCTTTTTTCTCAAGAGTTGACTCAATTTTGGCGAGCTCTGCTGGTCTGACAAAAATGCGGCCGTCTGGCTGAACCCGAAACTTGACACCTGTCTGTTGCAATTCATTGAGCGTTTTGCGCCGAAGAACTGAATCAAAGCTGCGGCCTTCGTAAAGTGTCGCCCACGACTCTTCCCGAAACGAACCAACAAACCAGAATGTGCCGACCAGCATGCCACCAATGACCACCAGCGGTAAAAGCCAGATGGCAATGACCACCGGGCTTGAATGACGAGTGGCAAACTCGGCCGGAATGCTGCCCGAAATGTTGTTGCCGGTTGGGCCGGGTTCAATCGCGGAGTTCATCGCTGGTTCATCCATGAACGGGTCTCGCCACGCCCCATCTCACCCGCCAATTGCAACCGGTGTTCGATTCAATCTGCCCGCAGCGTGACGATATTAAGCATCGATCTATCGCCTTTTTCGCCCATTTCGTCAATGTCAATCGTCGTCAAATCATCAAAGACGGTTCTGAAAAATGAAGATTACAAAACACCCTAACATTCTGACTGGCAGCAACTTACTTCTTCCGGGCCCACATATTCACCCCAGAGCCGATGATCAGGTCGTGGTCATAACACCACTCATAAAACCGCCCTTTTTTCTCGGGCCGAAGCTCAAAAGGCTCTTCAAAACCTTCTTCCAGAAACCACTGCCTCAGCTCTTCCAGCCGATGATGGCTTTGGTATCGGGGCGCATACCAATCATAATTATCGCAGATGCGCAGGCCACGGTCTGCAAAGGTGCTGAAATTAATGACCTTGCTGCCAACCTGCTTCACGCCCGGAATGCTGCCGGGAATATCAAGCAGGCGTGCCCAGAATCGCAGAATGCCATCCGGCAGGCGCGTCGTAATGCGCCGCAGCGCTGAATTCAGCACTTCCTGCGGCCAGGTGTTTCGCCGGTAGAGCCATACGGCCATCCTGCCGCCCGGCTTTACCGACCGGGCCACCCGGGCAAAGGCCTGGCGAGGGTCGGGGCAATGGTGCAGCACACCAATGGAATAGGCAAAATCAAACGACTCAGGGGCAATCGGCGGATTCAGCAAATCGGCCTGGGCGACCTGAACATTCGGCAGCTCCCGGCAGTTTTCTCGTGCCTTTTCTACGGCACTTGAAAGATCGAGCCCGATGATAATTGCTCCGGCTTCGCCGACCAACCTTGCATAGCGACCCCCGCCAACCCCGGCGTCGAGCACCTTCAAACCGGCCAATTCTGATGGATCTACGCCCGTTTTTGCCGCGAATGTGGCGGCATCCATCGCCGGACGAACCACGTCATAGCGATT
>JBILGL010000630.1:0-2737 GCA_044351075.1 Isosphaeraceae bacterium
GAATTCACCTCTGATCTGGTCGGATGCATCGGGCTTGGGGTCAAAAGACTCGTGCTGTGAGAGGCCACCGGAAAGGAAGATGAAGATAACTTTACGCTTGGGCGAGATTGGGCCACGCGACCAATCATCAGCGGCGGCCTGAAGTGAGGGGAGATGTTCCACACCCAGGCCCAGCAGACCAATCGCACCAGCCTGAATCATGCTTCGGCGAGAAAAGCCGCGTGGATGATTGAATTGATTGGGCACCTGCGAGCGATTGCGATGACAGGCAAAGTTCATGGCGGCAGCTCCAGGAAACGCGGCGGGCAAAGGAAACAGGCATTCACTGTTCGTCGGGAGGTATAACAATTATATGCTATCGAACGGAGGGGTGTTGAACAATTCCAGTTTTTTTGTGCTTCCTGCAAGATGTTGTCATTTATGCACTTCGGATACCTGTGTCTCAGGAAATATCATTGAGGATTTGGCGAATGACGCTGCCATGAACATCGGTAATTCGTCTGTTAATACCATTGTGATAATAGGTTAGCTGCTCATGATTCAGCCCGAGAAGATGGAGCACGGTGGCATAAAAATCATGTGCTGTCGCGACATTTTCGACCGATTTTCGACCAAATTCATCAGTAGATCCATAGCTGGTGCCGCCCTTGACACCCGCCCCCATGAGCCATGTCGTGAATGCGTCGGGGTTATGGTCGCGGCCTGAAGTGCCTTCCTGATGGGTAGGCATGCGGCCAAATTCGGTTGTCCAAAGCACCAGCACATCTTTTTCAAGCAAGCCTCGCTGCTTCAGGTCCGTCAGCAAGGCGGCTGTAGGCTGGTCGAAGATAGGGCAGTGGCGTTCGTAATCGGATTTGAGCGTTTTGTGAGCGTCCCAGTTAAGGAGGCCATCGACGCCCGAGGCCCGTGAGGCGCAGTAAAGCGAAACATAGCGTACGCCTCGTTCCAGAAAGCGCCTGGCCATCAAGCAATTACGGGCATAGGCTGCTTTCAGTGTGTTTGAATCGTTCACACCATAAAGGGCCTTGATGTGAGCCGGTTCGGCGTCAATTCCGGCTGCTTCCGGGGCAGCGAGCTGCATGCGGGCGGCCAGCTCGTAGCTGGAAATGCGGGCCTGAAGCTCTGAGTTTTCCGGATGATTTTCGGCGTATCGGCGATTGACTCTTTGCAAATAGGCCCGGGCGGCGGTTTCGGCATTATTGCCGACACCTTCGGGCGTATTCAAGTTGCGGATGGCCTGCTGGGCGGTGATCGGAACGGCCTGGTAGGCGGCAGGAAGGAAACCGTTTGACCAATTTGCCTTGCCGTTGGGGGGTTCACCGCGGACGTCGGGCATGGCGATGAATCGGGGCAGATTGTCGTTCATACTGCCCAGCGCATAGCCAACCCAGGCACCGGCTGACGGAAAACCTTCGCGAACGAAGCCTGTGTTCATAAAAATACAGCCGGGGCCGTGCGTATTGGTGCGGGAAGTCATGCTGTGAATGAAGGCCATATCATCAATGTGTCTGGCCATATTCGGCAGCATTGAAGTGATCGGCTTGCCTGATTGACCGGCTTGCACAAAGGGCCATGGGCTTTGCATCAGGTTGCCATTTTTGCCCTGAAAACTCAGGAAGCTCTCGGCCCCCGGCAATGGAGTGCCATGATATTTTGCGAGAGCCGGCTTATAATCCCAAAGATCAATATGGCTGGCTGCACCCGGGCAAAAAATATGTAATACCTGTCGAGCGCGTGGCTGGAACTGCGGGCGGCCCGGCTGCCACTGTACCGGCTGATTTTTATTATTTTGTGTATTGGAATCAGCCGCTTCAGATCGTTCCAGATCAAGCAGGGCAACGCCCAGAATTCCGGCTGCAACATCGCCCATGAATCCACGGCGGCTGATGTAATCTCGCATTTGTGGCTTTTGTATCAATTGCATTTCAGGACTCACCCGTATTTTGATTTTTTCTGCGCCGGGCCAAAATTTCATTCAAGATAGAGAAATTCATTACTATTGATCAGAACCCGGGCCAGATTCTGCCAACCGGCGATGCGTGCCGCTTCTTTGGCTTCCGCTGACTCTTCGGCGGAGGGGCTACGCTGATAGACCCATTGAAAGATCATTTCAATTCGTTTGCCGGGATCTTGGATTGATTCGGTTTTTGCCGCGATTTCGGCTGCCATGCGCTGGGTGAAGCGATGATTCCAGAGCGTCATCGATTGTAGGGGTGTGGTGGTGGTGATTCGTGCAGAAGCAGGCGTTGCATTATCGGGGCAATCAAAATCAGCCAGATAATCAACTTTCGCAGCCCTCGGGGCCTGATGATACACGGTGCGTCGCCATGTTTCCGGGCCGGGGTCATCCAGCGAGACATACGTGGCCACGTTATCCTGCAAATACTGAAAAAGCCTGAATCCGGGGCCACCACGACGTTCGTCAAGCACGCCAGCCACAAAAAGCATACTGTCGCGAATTTGCTCGCTATCAAGCCGATGGGGCGGATATCGCCAGATCAGTCTTGTTTGTGCATCTTTGGCGAGACCTTCTGAAGTCGCTGATGACGACTGCCTGAAGGCCTGGCTTAATACAATTTCACGATGCAGGAGTTTCAATCGTCCGCCATTTTGAAGCAGCCGCCGGGCCAGCCAGTCAAGTAGTTCGGGATGGCTGGGCCGACCGCCCATATAGCCAAAATCGGAAGGGGTATCAACCAGACCGGTGCCAAAATGCAATTGCCAGATACGATTGGCA
>JBILGL010000629.1:0-2737 GCA_044351075.1 Isosphaeraceae bacterium
AATCAGTCACAAATAATGGCTCTGTAGAGTTTTAAAAGCTTATTCGGGCGGTTGAAAATCGCGTACCATTTTGCTGATCGTTTTGAATTGCGGGTGTTCGGCCGAGCCAAGCCATTCAAAAAGAAGAGCTTCGGTGGTCGTTGGAATGACTCCTGCCTGAGTCATTCTTGCGATCGCGGTTTCGTGGTCTGGCCGTTTCCGACTTGAAACGGCATCGACGGGCAAAATCACGCTAAAGCCCATCTCAATCAGGTCAAAAGCTGTTTGGGCGATGCAGACATGCGTTTCAATACCGGCAAGCACCACAGCCTGATCTGGCTCAAGCCAGTATCGCACCGGTTCGGGGCCAACGGCGCTGAAAGTCATCTTCTCAACTACTTTTTCATCAAGCACTACGGCAATATCCGGCACGGTTGCCCCCAAGCCTTTGGGGTATTGTTCAGTGGCCAGTGTGCCGATCTCCAAAAGCCGGGCGGCTTCAATCAGACGGCGAGTGTTGGCCCGAACGAGCGATGCCCCGGCAATAACCGGCAGCAGTTTTTCCTGCAGATCAACGACCAGAAGCTGCACTGATTTCGAGGTAAATCTTTTTTTTAATTGCATTGAGAATCTCCATTCAATTAGTTTTGAGAGACATTTTCCAGGCGATTTTTTTTCAATAGATCCGGAAAGTCATGGTTCAAGTTTTGACTTCATCTGATTAAGATAATAACAACGAAATAGATAATCGAGTGAGCAATCAGGCAGGAAAATGCTGACGGATACTTTTTTTCGCAAACAGGGAAGGCTCAGCAACGAACGATGATCACGGCTGACGAAATCATCGCCACGTTATCGGAAGGTCTTGCTCTGCTTGATCTTGAAGATCGTGTGATTTGGTGTAACCCGGCACTGGTTCGGATGGCCGATCCCGAAATCGAAGCGATCGACTGCAAATTTTACCGCCTTTTTGGTGCGCCTGAGATTATCGAGCGTGACGATTGCCCGCTTGAGGCGGCTCGATCAACTCTGCGGCCGCAAAACTGTGTGTTACGTGTCGAAGCCAACAAATATATCGGGGTGACTGTCACGCCATCAGCTGATCAGGCCGAAGCCAGCGGACGACTGATCGTTCTGGTTCGCGACATCACGCGGGAAGTGCAGCAGGAAGAGAAACTTAAGGCGATTTATCAGGCTGGTGAAAAACTCTCGGATCTCTCAGCTCAGGATATCAAGGAGATGAATCCCGAGGAGCGGACTGATCTTCTTAAGTATAATATTATCAGAGACTTAAAAGAGCTTCTTGGGGTTCAGAATGTCGAGATAAGACTGCTTGATCCGGCCAGTGGGCAGCTTCTGCCGCTGCTCTCAGAAGGAATGACGCCAACTGCGGAAAACCGGGAGCTTTACGCCAGAGAAGCAGGTCAGGGTGTCACGGGCCATGTGGCGGCTACGGCCAAAAGCTATCTCTGCCGCGATACTCGACAGGATTCGCTCTATTTGGAAGGTGCAGCTGAAGCCCTTTCGTCATACACCATTCCCTTGATCGACCAGAACCAACTTCTTGGTACGCTGAATGTTGAGGCCTCTACGGCTGACGCTTTTTCGGCCAGCGACCGACAATTTCTCGAGATTTATGCCCACAACCTGGCCCAGGCGCTGCATACGCTGGACCTGCTTCAGGCTGAAACCTCACGGGCCTATCATGAAAGTGTTGAGAAAGTCTGGCGGTCGATCGCCCTGCCGGTTGACGAAATCTTAAACGATGCCGCTTTTGTGATGGATCGCTACGTTGGGCACGACGACGATATCATCCGCCGATTACGGCACATGATTGTGCGAGCGCGAGATATTCGCATCAAAATTCGCGAAGTGGAGGCTTTGGCACCGCCGGCCGCAAGAACGCCTGAGGCTCGGCAGGCGCCACCATTGGCAGAGCAGCGAGTGCTCTTTGTAGATGCCGATGAGTCAATCCGCCGGGCGGCCCATCACCTTTTGGGACAATGGGGGGCGACAGTTGAAACCGCAAAGGACGCCGCCGAAGCAATCGCTTTGGCTCGAAATGAAAAATACAATCTGGCCATTTGTGATATATTTCTGCCGGATATGAACGGTTATGAAATTTTTGTCGCTCTCCGCGGGATTCAAAAACAACTGCCCATCATTTTGATGACCGGCTTTGCCTACGATCAGAAGCACTCCATTGTAAAAGCCCGTGGCGACGGCATGACAACTGTACTCTACAAGCCGTTTCGCGCTGATCGCATTCTGGAAGCAGCACAAAAAGGGCTAGGGCGTATTCCTGTTGAACAGAAAGCTCAGGAAAAACCAGCTTCAGATTTAAATTCAAATTAAAATCAGAAGTTCCGGCAAGTGATATCCGGAACTCCTGATATTTTTATTGATGAAATTTCAATTACGGTGTGACCGTAATTTTATTTTCAACAGCAGTCACCCCCGGTGCAGCCCAGGCAGCATTCTGCGCTTCTTCACGCTCTACCCATGATCGAACAGATCCTGTCAGAATCGCCTTGCCATCAGTTGCATCCACATGAACGCGGCGGGCATCAATTTCAGCACTTCGGCGAAAGGCCGATTCAATCTTCTTGCGCACATCGGCCGTTGAAACTCCTCCGGCTTTAATGCGTATGTTGTTATAAACTGCCCTTACGCCTTTCAGCTCGCGCACTGTGTTCATCACTGCCTGGCGCTGATATTGCCAGTCAACCTCCCCATCAAGTGTCACACAGCCGTTTGA
>JBILGL010000163.1:0-8168 GCA_044351075.1 Isosphaeraceae bacterium
TTTGACCTTTGCGTTCTTCCGGTAAAATGGTGGGCAGGGTTGACGGATCCTGCGACTCCACGCGGTTGTTGCGGGCCCCGGCTTTGATCCAATCGCCCACAATCTTCATTTGTTCAGCAGTTGGCCGCACTTTGATATGCTCTGGCGGCATTTCGCCATCGGTCATACGATAGAGCAGAGGGCTTTCGTCGGCATTACCCGGCACCAGTGCCGTGCCGCCTTCACCGCCTTTAATCGCCAGCCGTTTTTGTCGCAGGTCAAGCTTTGATTCCGTTTTGCCCTCGCCATGGCAGCCAATGCAGTGCGTTTTCAAAATTGGGTAAATGTGCCGTTCAAATGTCAGTTCTTCCGGCTTTGGCAGCGGCTTTCGGCCATTTTCAGCAGATAAAAGCGAGTTGTTGTGACCGAGTACCAATAGCGTGCCCAGTATAAAGACAAATCGCGGAATATAACGACAAAGACGTACAAACCCGAGTTCTTTAACGATTTGGATCAAGTCAGATGTCTGGCGGGGCACGGATTTCTCCCGAAAGATGTAGAGGGAGATGAAATTGCGGCAATATCTGGCAGGTTCTTCTGTTATTATATCGATTAAACATTCAGAATGCTTCAGAGTCAATTAAAAATCGCATCTGATTGGCTGAATTAAACGAATCGGGCATGGAAGCGTGAATCGATGGCTGAGGAATCAGAAGTCCCCTCCACTCACATCTGGCAAAAGCTGGTGCTGCTGCTGTTGCCAGTCTCGCTGATTTTGCTGATCTTTCCCGGCAGTATCACGCAGGACGGCCCAGCGCACCTGGCCAGCGGCAAAATTGCCAATGAGCTACTCGCCGGAAAGCCAGTGGTTAGTTCGGTTTATCAACTCGTGGCCAAGCCATTGCCGAACTGGGCGGGGCAAGCGTCGGCCATGCTCGCCCTGAGGATTTTTCCCGAACAGGTCGCTAACTGCCTCTTGAACCTCATGGGGCTCTGGCTGCCTGCACTCGGTCTTCTCTGGCTTGTTCAAAGTGTTGATTCCAAAAGCACTTGCGAAGGATGGTCCAAACCACTCTGGGTCAGCCTTTCGGCGATGAATGTGGTCTGGCTCTTTGGCTTCACCTCGTTTCTGATCGGGCTGGCCGTGGGCTGGGTCATGATTGGGCTGGTGTGGCGGGCTTTTGATCGCAAATCATTATTTCTGTTGATCATAGCCACCATCGGCTGGTGCCTGCTTTTTCTCTCGCATTTAGTGGCGTATGCCCTTGCTGGGATTATCTTTGGCGTGCTTTGGGTCTGCCGATTTTTGCCGACGGACCGGCGAATGGGGCTGAAACTGGCAGCGACCACTATTCCAAGTCTATTGCTAGTTGTGAATTATCGTCGAATGACGCAGCAATCTCGGCTCGAACTGATTTGGGAGCATCTCGAATGGTCGCGGCCGCTGAGCCCTGGCAACTGGGCAAAACAGGCAGGGTGGATTGATCCTGTCTCACTTGCCTCAAAACGATGGGTGCCGGTGCTTGATATCGAAACGGGCTGGGCGATCTTGCTCCAGCCAGTTTTTTGGCTTGTGATTGCCGCAAGTCTTATTTTTGTAAACATGTTACGTGAGTTGGTGCTTGGGCGAAAACGCGATCGTGCCGCACTATTTTTCGCATGGCTGGCTGTGAGCCTGATTGGCATTTTCGGGCCTGATACGCTGGGGCGGGATCAGGGGCATTATTTGCCGCAGCGGGTTTGTCTGGCGGCGATGGGCATGTTTTGCCTGAACTGGCCAAAAGATGTGCCGGCCATGGTGCCGAAATTATTGGGGACTGGTTGGATACTGCAAGTTATTTACTGCACTGTTTTTATCACTGAATCATCGGCAATGGCGGCAGAGATCCGGCAAATTCGGGCAGGTCTTTCTGGTGGGTCGCGAGTTGTGGCCCTGATCGATGCTGCCCCGTGGCCATTTCGGGCCAACCCACGGCTGCATCGTGATGCGATTGTTGTTTTTGCGGCAGAAGATATTGCTTCGTGGAATCTCTATGAAGCAGGCCATGCCTATTTCCCGCTGCAATTTTTGAAACATCCGCAGGGGCTTGAACCAGCCAGACTTGAAGCGATATCACTGGCGAGGGATGAAAATCGAGAGACAGATCGTGAATTGGAAATAGGCAAAGTGCTTGAATCAGCAAAAACCGAGGTTGATGTTATTATCGTGCTGGCTGAGCCTGATTCAAAATTTTTGTCAGTTGTCAAAAATCAATTTCAAATGCATGAGACTGAAAAAAACGGAATTAATCTGATAATTACCGATCAATGAAAAAAGCGAATGGCCTGATTGAAGACCACTCGCTTTTCTGTATTTCAACAAATGCAATGAAAAATCACTGCTTTTTGAGTTCGAACTTGTATTGTACTTCGTCGATGGTGCTGAATTCATTTGGGCGTTCGTTGCCGGGCATGGCCACGCAAATGGTCAGTTTTGTGCCGTCGAGCTTGTAGATCGCCTTGCCAACTTTTTTACCGCCATCACCTTCCGGGCTTTCGGTGATGGTCACATCCATGGTGGCGTTCGGCTTGGCTTTTTCATCGACCGTAAATTCGGCCTTGTATTCATTGCCGTTCACAACGGCCTTGAGCTTATTGCCGTCGAATGTCCAGGTGGCGTCAATTCCATCGCCGCCATCGGTTTTCCAAGTGCCGGCAAGAGCTTTCGCGGCATCTTCGGCATGAACCATCGTCAGGCAGGCTGCGGCGAAAACGACTGAGAAAAAGGTGCGTCGGGCGATATTCATAGCGTAATCATTCTCCTCAAATTCTGAATGCATGTTTGATTTTAATGGGAATTCCGGCATTTCCCGAACGTCAATGGCAAGGCAATTCGATCGATGGTCAAGCAGGAGAACCCCGCTCGCCTGATTGCAGAATTCTAACAAGCCCCACACAAAATGACTACAGAAGAAATAGACTAACCGGTATAACCGTTAAATGTTAGATAAGACTTTCTGACGTTAATTCTGAATTTTGACATTGCAAGGTTTACGAAACTTGATATTTTCAACCAAAACTGAACCATGGATGGTTCTGTGAATAAGCCGGAAGAGATAGGCAGGATGCCTGTGGAAGCTTTTGGCCGCTGGCCAATACCAGTTAATGATGTTGTGTGTAGAGAGTGCCCGGAAGGTCTCTCTTTAAGTCGTTATCTGCTTGTATTTCCAATAGTTGCGTTAATCTCAACCTTACTTCTGGCACGTTTTGTGGAGCCGGATCAGGCCGGTTATGGAACGCATCGGCAATTAGGCCTGGCGGCTTGCCTGAGCTATGAAAAAACGAGCATGCCTTGCCCGACATGCGGCATGACGACGGCACTTGCACTTCTGGCCGATGGTGATCTCAATAACGCCTGGAGAGCCAATCCCGCGCTTGTGCTTTTAATCACTCTCTGGTTGAGCCTGTCGATCTGGGCTCTGGTGGTGTTTAGGTGTAAGCGGTTGGTGGGGTTTCAATCGTGGGACAGGCCACTTGAACTTTGGGCGGGTGGCATGTTTGCCATCGCTATGACGACCTGGCTGATTCGGGCTGCCCAGTGGCGGCTTGCAGCGGGTTTCGTCTTGGATTTGACTGGAAACTGAGTCTCAGGCAAGCAAGGATGCAAGCCATGAACGGTATGAATCGTCGCGGTTTTCTCGGTTCAGCGGGTCTGCTTTCGGGTGTTGCCGTAATGATGGGCTGCGACCCGCGCATGAGCCTCTATTTTCTTCAGCCTTTTGAGCCGACCATTGCCCACACAGGCCCCGACCTCTCTGGCAAGCTGGTGGTGGTGCTGGCCCATGCTGTGAATGGGGCGAATAACGACTTTCAGATGCTCGAGCGCGACCTGACCAAAGAATTCCAGCGCACCGTTAAAGCCAGCAATGGCAGCATCAAGTTTGCTCCGTTCGAACGTGTGTCGGAATGGCAGCAGGAACATTCCGACTGGAGTGCCGAAGAAGCACTCAATCATTTCGAAGCGGATGCTGTGATTTTCCTGGAAATTGAAGAGTTCCAGATTCAGGATCCCTCCACGCCCATGCTCTTTCAGGGCCATTCCAAAATCCACATTCAGGTGACGACGAAAGACTACCCTAAGGACAAAAAGGGCAAGCCAAATAAATCAGAGCCGAAGGAAGTGGATGTGATTTATAATGACTTCCGCGATACAGTATTTCCCAAGACGGCTCCGATGTCGATCGAGCTGGGTGTGAGCAAGGCCGCTTTCAAGAACAAATTCATGAAGCTGGTGGCAACTGAGCTTTCGTGGCACTTTGTCGATCACGCACCCGGCGACGACATTCAGGATACGCGTATCTGACAATTGAAGTCGTAGATCAAAAATATCACCCGGGATTTGCCTGCCATGCCATCAATTGAACTGACAGACGAGCTCCGCCAGAAACTGCTGGCGGAAGCCCGTGCCGCTGCGGCGAAAGCCTATTGCCCCTACTCAAATTTTCATGTGGGGGCCGCCATTTTAGCTGACGGTAAAGTCTTTACCGGGGCGAATGTGGAAAATGCGTCGTATGGCCTGACAACCTGCGCTGAACGCACTGCGGCTTTTGCGGCGGTGTTGGCTGGGCACCAGCATTTTCAGGCTGTGGCCGTCTGTTGTGCGGATGTCAGCCCGGAGCAGGCCAGAGAGCACCCGGAATCGCTCATGCCCTGTGGCGCATGCCGGCAGTTACTTGCCGAGTTTTCCGATGAAAGCACGATTTTTCTGGTCGATCAGGCAGGAACTTACGCATTTAATGAATTAATGCCACATCCGTTTCAGCTGCGACAGCGAACGTAAAGCCGACTGCAAATGCAATGGGCGATACGGAAAATTAAATCACATAATCGGCGGCTGAGGCTGTTGTTCCCGGCTCTTCAAAGATTTTGATATCGCGTGGCCTGACATAAACTTCCTGCCCTGTGGCCAGGCCCATCTCCTGACAACTGGCATGGGTGATCTGCACGTGCACGGCCGTGTCGTCGGGCAGAGTCAACTCCAGCCGGGCAAGCCAGCCCAGTGGCGTGAGCCGGCGAATGGTGGCCGGCCAGCCAGGGCGATGATCGCGCATGACTGAAATTTCAAGATCATGCGGGCGCACATAAATTGATCCGCCGGGCGTGCCGGGCAAGGGCACGGGCAGGGGGCGTTCGTCGTCGATATCCATGCGCATGACGGTTTCCGCCCGCAGGACATTCACCTGCCCCAGAAATTCGGTGACAAATGGGCTTGCCGGCTTTTCATAAAGCTCCTGCGGCGGACCGATCTGCTCCACGCGGCCCCGGTTAAGCACAACGACCTGATCACACACTTCAAAGGCTTCCTGCTGGTCGTGTGTCACAAAAAGGCTGGTGACATGGCTTTCATCATGCAGCCGCCTGAGCCAGACTCGAAGTTCGTCTCGCACACGGGCATCAAGCGCGCCAAAGGGCTCGTCCAAAAGTAGCACCCGTGGCTTCGGGGCCAGAGCCCGTGCCAGAGCCACACGTTGCCGCTGCCCACCAGAAAGCTGGTTGGGGTATCGGCCTGCAAAATTTGACATCTGAACAAGATCCAGCAGTTCGTCCACTCGCGATTTTATTTCATTTTTGGGCAATTTTTGAATCTCAAGCCCAAAAGCGATGTTTTGCCGCACAGTCATGTGGCGAAACAGGGCATAGTGCTGAAAAACAAAGCCAACACCACGCTCTTGTGTGGGCAGGTTGGTGGCTTCTTCGCCGACCAGTTCAATGGTGCCGGAATCGGGCGATTCAAGCCCGGCGATGGCACGCAGGATTGTGCTTTTTCCTGAGCCGGATGGGCCCAGTAGTGCCACAAGCTGGCCACCGGGAATGGCGAACGAGACATTGTCAACAGCCTGAAAGCCGCCGAACCGCTTGCAGAGGTTTTTAACGACAATGTCCATCTTTTCAGATCACCCTTTTTCAATCCCAACCGACCACACTCACCGATCAATCAATGCCGACGCGTCGGTCTGATCGGGCCAGCGGCCGTGTCTGCCGAATCATCCGCAAATTGCCGATTGCGCACCGAATTCTGCACCAACTCCAGACCAATCAGTATCACAAAAGAGACGGATGCCAGCACGACGCTCATGACATAAGCCCCATGCGGCTGAAAGCTTTCCACCTGTTCGTGTACATAAAGTGTTGCCGTTTGCGTGCGGCCGATCACATTACCCGATACCACCAGCAAAGCACCAAATTCACCAAGGCAGCGGGCCACCACCAGCGCACCGCCGTAGGCAATGCCCCAGCGGATCGTCGGGAAAGTTACGCGGCAGAACGTGACCCAGGGCCCGGCCCCGAGTGTTGACGCCACCTCTTCCTGATCAGACCCAACCTCTTCGAGAATTGGAATAATGCTTCGCACCACAAGCGGCAATGTGACAAACATCCCGGCCAGAATCATGCCGGGCAGATGATAAACAATTGGCAGGCCGATCAAATCAAGCCAGCCCCCAAGAGTGGACCGAGGGCCATAGAGTATCACGAGCATGAGCCCGGCGATGACCGGCGAAACGGCAAAGGGCAGATCAAGCAGGCCATTCACCAGCTTTCGGCCCCAAAATCGCTGACGCACCAGCACCAGCGCCATGGCGATGCCAAAAATCGTATTTGAGACGGTGACGATGATAGTGATTTTGGCGGTGAGTAGAAGTGATTCAATCGCATCTTGATGAGTCAGTGCGGCGAAAAATGCCGAGAGGCCTGGCGCCAAAGCCCGCCTGAGCAAAGCCACGGCCGGGCCAAAAATCAAGAGGCAAAACCAGCCCAGCACAGCGATTACCAAAAGACGCTGGGGCCATGTCATGGTCGAAAATGTTTTCAATTGTGGCTTCATCAGCGTTGCTCCGCCCAGCGCGAAGCCACAAGCAAGCTCAAAAGCGACGCCCCCAGAAGCACCAGACTTACCGCCAGTGCACCTTCCAGATTGAAGCCTTCGACCTCACCATAAATATAAAGAGGAGCAGTCTTTGTGGACATCGGTCGATTGCCCGCAACCATCACCACACTGCCAAATTCGCCCAGGGCCCTGCTGAATGCAAGACCTGCGCCTGAGACGATGGCCGGATAAAGTGCGGGCAAAATCACTCGGCTGAAGATCATCCATCGACTGGCCCCCATCGTCGCCGCCGCCTCTTCTTCCGCCGGATCCAGATTCTCAAGCACCGGCTGCACACTTCTGACCACAAACGGGAAGCAGACAAAGAGCAGCGCAAGTACAATTCCTGACTGATGATAGATCAGCGACAAGCCAAACCCGCTGAAGACCACGCCCATTGTGCTCGTTGGCCCGAACAGAGCCACGAGCATGAGGCCTGTTACGATGGTTGGAACGGAAAATGGCAGGTCAACGAGAGCATTGACCAAACCCTTGCCGGGAAACTCATATCGGGCCAGCACCCAGGCTGTTGCCGTTCCGGTGATGATCGAAATCAAAACCATGACAACGGCAGTCGTCAGGCTCAGGCGTATCGCGTGCCAGGCAAAGGGGTTAGTGATCTCAGCCAGAATGCGTGATGGGCCAGCCGAAACCGCTTTGACCACAACACCCGACAACGGAAAAACCAGCACCACGCCAATATAGAAAAGGCATAGAAATCGCAAAATCAGGCCGGTGATTCGCACGGGGCGCTGCGCAACGGTTGAACTCAAGGCTTTTTCTCCTGATTGGCGTCAGGCTTTTTCAAAAAGCTTTTGGTCCAAAGGCCTTCGTTGCCAAAGAGATCTTCTCTCGCTTTTTTCCAGCCCCCGAATGACTCAACGGTCACAACATCTTGCGGCACCGGCGGCAGCTCCTTCACTTCGCCACTGCCTTCAACGGGTCGAAAGCCGAATCGACCCCAGATATCAACAGCTTCGGGCGATTTCAAAAATTCCAGAAACGCTTTGGCCAAAGCACTTCGCCCATTTTTTTGGGTCACGCCTGCAATTTCTACCGCAGGCATCTCAATCCAGATCGTCCGATTCGGAATAACGTAAGGCAAAGGCTGGCCCGTGATTCGTTGATACTGCACAGGATCGTTTTCGTAAGTCACGATAGCATCGCCCGTTTGGCGCAAAAAAGTGGCGAGGCTCTGCCGCCCGGAACCATCCATTACCGTCACCTGCTTTTGAACGTCCGTGAGTAATTCAGCGGCTTTCGCCGGGTTGGCATTTTTTTCATC
>JBILGL010000016.1:0-19844 GCA_044351075.1 Isosphaeraceae bacterium
ATGCTACGGCAAGCAAGTTCCAGCGTGCCCCGCCGGATGTTTTAGGATCGGCATAAACCACACTGACATCGGGCTTTGCAAGATCTCTCCAGTCGCCGATCCGTTTCGGATTTCCGGGCCTGAAGGCGATCACAACCAGGCTTCGCACGACATGGCCCGCATGCTGGCCAACGTTCCAATCTTTTTCAACAAGTCCTGTTTTAACAAGGGCTTCCACATCGGGATCAAGCGAGAAAAGAGCCACATCTGCGTCAAAACCGCCGTTAATTGCACGCGAAAGGGCCCCAGAGGCCAGATACGACTCTTCAAATTCCACCCGCCGGCCGGTTTTTTGCATCCAATGCTGCTGAAAAGCCGGAATCAAACCATCGTGAAAAACTTCCCGGGTTACCGAAAAAGCACCCAGCGTGAGACGGTCCGCTTCGTCGCTCGACGAATTCAAATCGTTACCACAGCCAATGATAGAACCAACAAATGCAAGTTGCACGATAAGCAGGAATTGCCAAAGCATGAATTTGCCGTGCTTAGCCATCTTGCCCCAAACCGGAAAATCTTCACCAATCACTTCAACCCAACTCTTATCGGTCGAATGAGGTTTGAATCTTACATTACTTTATAAACTTGATCAAGTATCACTCATAAGGGTTTGGTTTCGTTCCACGATCGGCGCACTCCGCGCGATTCCAACAGTCTGAGATAATCGGTTTTCAACTTCTGCGAGTCATAAAGGCTTTGCAGGTCAGCTTTTTGATCACAGGCAAAGGAAGCCAGTGCACCGGCGGCCTCACCGATGGCCCATTCAACGGGATGTAGCCGATAACATCCGTTGGTGAGATGAGTTACGCCGATATTTTTACAGGCAGGGATCAGATTTTTCAGGCGTATGGGAATCAGGGCACCAAGCGGAATTTGAAAGGGCAGGCTGGAGATATCGATGTAATTATCACCACCGGTGGAAGGATGCAGGTCGATGCGATATCCGCCAATGCCAACGCTATCTGTAAACTGAGTAGATTTCAAAGGTTCGGATTGATTGGCAAGGGCCTTGCGCCGATCATCCGTGCCGACGTGGGCCGTTGTTACGGTGAATCTGGTTTTTAGCCGTCGGCTTTCACGAATGTACGGATATTTGGCCAGCCCATCGGCTGTTCCGAGCAAGTCGCCTCTGAGACGAAGGCCTGGCCAGCCGGTGCCGCCATCGGGGCGGGGGGCTTCAGTCTGGAGCCAGTAAACCAATGATAAACTGAGCTGTTTTGCACGCTTGAGATGATTTTCAACTGATTGAGTCGTGACGCCGGGCCCGACCAGATTACCCAGCAGGTAATCATTCTGCGGCCAGTTCACAACGGTAATTCCACTTTTGGGATAGGTGCCGGCCGAAAAATTAGCGGCATCGATGATCCGGCGATATCTCCACCAGCCGGGCTCATCGGGCTTGGTGGGGTCAAAACCAAGCGTGCGTGGCTCGAGCGTGATCGGATTGGAATAGGTCAGTGAAAGTAACTTACCTGGCCATTTGGGTTTAAGCGCAGGCACATAATCTCGCCAGAAGGCATATTCTGCCGGTTTTTCGATCAGATGATTCGCCAGAGGGTCGTGATCGAGCGCGAAACAGATCGTAAACGCCTGTTGATTTTCGGGCTGGGCTTTTTCTGGAGCGAGCCTTTCGCCCGTTTCGGCCTGCGACTCAAAGCCGGTGACATGTTCGACGGAGGCAAGTTCGGCCAGGTCGCCAAGTTCTGTAGCATCAAGAAACTGCTTTGCAGCAATGATTCGCTGGTCGTGCGTTAATTGATCTTCAACAATAACACTATCAATTTTATCGCCAGAGACACTCGCTTTAACAACTTTATGGAAGGTCAGCAGCAAAAGCTGCCCCGATGAAACATATCGGGCCAATTTGTCTGTCATTACCGCCAGCGCTACGCGAGGCTCGCAGCAGAGCCTTGAAACAGAACCATTCCCCGGATTGAGCAGCGGGTCTTTCAGTGCTTTATGTGTCAGAGGATAATGGGCGCGATAGTAATCGCGGACAGAGCGACGGAATTCCTGATAGGCGAGATTTGCTCCCTGCAACTCAACCCATGGGTTTTCGTCCGGCGGCACAGCCTGACTCGTCAGTTGGCCACCAATCCAATCTGTCTCTTCTGTCAAAATGACAGTCTTGCCTGCCTCAAGTGCCGCCATCGCTGCCGCAAAGCCGCCCACCCCAGCACCGATGATTGCGATATCTGCCCTGAATTCAGAGGATTTCAAGCTATCAACAACACCGGCCTGAACAAGAGCCCAGGGCTGGGCCGTCTGAGCCGCTGCCAAAGTGGCTAATGTGGCAGATGAATAGGCGATGAATCGGCGTCGATCGTGTGGCAATGCTCAGTCTCCAACCTTGCTGACACTCTACAAGGCATTATTTCAATACTTAAACGACAGGATCAGGGCAGAATTGCCATTACACGCACAGGCCCGCCCGTTCCGCCTTTAATCTTCATTGGCAGGGCGATGATTGCCGCACCTTTTGCCGGTAATTTCTCGGCCTGGGCCAGATTCTCAATGCCGTAAATATTTGCAGCCGTGAGGATTCGATGCGTTTCAAACAATTTTGACTGGCCGTAATCGAGGCTTGGTGTATCGATGGCCACCGCTTCAATTTTTCGATTCTTCACCAGAAATTCAGCCGCTTTGGGTGAAATGCCCGGAAAGTGGAGGTTGGCCACATCGCCCGGCGTATCTGTGCCCAGATAGGCTTTTTTATCGGGCCAGAACTGGCCCCATCCTGTTCTTACCACAAGAATACAGCCTAATGACAGGGGGCCGTTTGTGCTCTCCCACGATTCAATATCAGCCACTGTCAATTCATAATCCCGATTGGTTTTACATTGATTTGAGATATCAATGACATTGGCAGACGAAACAAGCCGGTCCAGCGAGATCTTGTCGGTCGTGTCGCCTTTTTCTGCAAAGTGAATTGGGCTATCGAGATGCGTTCCGCCGTGCTCGCTTGCTGCATAGTTGGCCGATGCATACCAGTAGCCATTCGGGGTCGGGCCCCAACGATTCTGTTCCCAGCGAAACGACTTATCAGTCGGCCAATAAATCGTGTTCTCATCAAATGCGTAACTCATGTCGAGCAATCGCTTTGAACTGATACGGTCAAGAGCAACGCCGAGACTCAGCTCCTGGCTTGATTCGACAGCTTTTGCTGGCTCTGTGGCTTTTTCATTTTTCAGTACCGCTTTTTGGGCGGGAGATGAATGATTGTCATTCTGGCGCGGGATTCGTTCCAGAAAAATGAGCAGTATCGCGCCGATCATCAGGAGAATACATACCGGACCAGTCCAGGCATATTCCGTTTTTCTTACTTGATTCTCCATCTGGATTCCCTTCGTCACATCAATTCAGAGCTTGCTTCAGCATCGGTAATTAAAACAATCTAACCATTGACAGCTTAAGGAACAAGAGCCGAATCAAACTGCCAATCTGACAGTGAATTCATGCCGAATTCCCACTAAAACCATTTAACTATAAGTATAACCTTGACTTAGATTAAATCTGGCATATTATTTGCAGGATATTTGAATTAATAGGAGACTTACATTGGATCAATCTGGTCGTTGGGATCCGTTACGACTGCTTGGCGAAGAGATGGGCCGCATGATGGAGCGGCTCGGACAGATGACTATGCGCACAGTGCGCCCGTTTCCGGCCATTAATGTTTATGAGCGTGGCCATAGCTATATTATTCTTGCCGAAGTGGCAGGGGTTGATCCTGAATCGATCGATGTAAGCGTAGCTGGCGACACCGTAACCATTGGCGGCTCAAGGCATCGGGATAATCGAATTACCGACGAGATGTATCGGCGGCAGGAACGGCCGTTCGGTCGCTGGGAACGAAGCGTCTCTCTGCCGGAAGCCGTTTTGGCTGAAGAAGTTGTGGCAGAACTTGAAAGTGGCTTGCTGCGTATAGAAATGCCCAAGGCGGCCCGGCCCCGCCCCCAGCAGATACCGGTTCGTACCAAAAAAGGCGCTGTAAGTGCACACCCGGCTCGACCAGCACTTGAATCTGGCCTGAGTTCGGCCCGACCCGCGCTTCCCGGTATTGAAAAAACCGCCGATAAACCGGATAAAAGCCAGGGAGAGCCATCATGACGAATCATCCACGATGGATTCGCGTACTGGTTTCCGGTCAACCCGGGCAAAACCCGCAAACCCAGCACCCGGCCGCTCAGATATCGCCGAATATCCACCAACAGGCCCAATGGCCACTCGTTTCAGAATTGCATGGCCAGATTGCTCACCCGGAAGAGCTGGGGGCGGGCCTGGGGCCATCACGCGTTACGCCGCTGGTTGATATTCACGACCGAACCGATGCCCTCATTCTCGAAGCTGATTTGCCGGGCGTGGCCGAAGAAGATATCGTTGTCGAACTCAAGCAGAATGTACTCAGGCTGACCGCCAAAGTCAGGCGACCTGAGCTGGAAAATGCCCGGCCGCTGGCACTTGAATCGACGGTGGGGATCTATGAACGCTCTTTTATCCTGAGCGACGAATTCGACAGCGACCTGATTCAGGCCGATTTTGATCAGGGCGTTCTACGCCTGACCCTGCCGAGATCACAACGAATCGTCAGCAGGCGAATTGAAATTAATAATCGCCCGAAACGCCCTGGGCAGTAATAGTTTTTAAAAGAAGGGCCAGATCGGAATCGTCCGGCCCTTCACTGAATCATGTCAGACGATCTGATTTCCCAGATTGCGTCGCCAGTAAGCGCCAGCCACGATGCCGCAGACACCGGCACAGGCCGTCATCACCACACCCTGACTGCCACCTTCCACAAAGCCGTAGCTGTGCAGGCCGACACCCAGAATGAAGTTCACGCCGTACCAGGCCATCATCACGCTCAGGAAACAGACGACCGACGACGCCACCAGAGCAAACGTGTTAAACCAGCCGGCAAATCGGCCATGCAGTGGCACGAGATAGACCAGAAGCACGATCAGGGCCCAGACTTCCTTTGGATCCCAGCCCCAGAAGCGGCCCCAGGAGTAATCGGCCCAGACCCCGCCCAGAATCGTACCGGCCGCCACCAGCAACACCCCAACCTGCATGGAGCGATAAATAAAATTTGAGAGCGGTTTGATCTTGGCGGCTGTATCCGTCATCGATCGATCTCGCGCACTCTTGGCAACCACAGACGTAACAGAAGCCTGCCGAATCTGCTCAATCCTGCGGGAAGTTTCAGCCTGAACGGCCGTTGCGGGCGGGTCCATGGCCGCTGTGCCGGAAGTGTTCATCAACTTCGATGCCTTTGTGGCGGCGGCAGTCTGAAGTGGCTCATCCTGAATTGCTTCTTCCGCCTGAATTGATGCAGCCAATTCGCCGGATTGGCTCTCTTCATAAGACTTGAAGAGCATTCTCGCGACAAGCTCGCCAAAAACGGCACAAATCGAAGCCACAGTAAGGACCAGCCCAATTTCCATGATGCCGAAACTGGCCATGTAGCTATTGCCGGTGGTTGATATCGCCCCGATTTTACCCATCACGGCCATATAGCCAACCAGCATGACCGGCAGGCCGATCACGCCAGGGATCAGCAACTGGACAAAACTGGGCGACTTGCGATAAGTTGCAGTGAGGTAATAGATTGTGGCAATAAAACCGAGGCCAAGTGCCAACGCAAAGGCAGCATAGCTTGAGACGATTGTCAGCACATGAATCGTCAACCAGTAGTTGGAACGAAGCACAGGCTGAAGGCTTTTGATTTCAGGATCAAGCAGCGAGACATTGGCTGCCAACAGTGTCGCCAGCATTGCCACGCCTGTTGCTGCCGTGGCGGCATAAATGCGGCGATAGATCAATTCAAGTGCCAGGCCGATGATGGCTGTGATCAGTGCCACCCAGATCACGGTTTCATACATGTTTGTCACGGGGGCCCAGCCGGAAATCATCACACGGAGATAAAACCCGTAGATTTCCAGCAGAATTCCGCTCACAAAGCCCATCAGACCGATGGCGTAAGTGACTTTGCCGGCGGTGCGGAAGAAGCCGGCTCGCGTTTGGCCGATGCCTGTAAAGACGAGGCTGAAGAGGAGGAAGAAAAGGCCAGTGCCGTAGAGCTCGGGGCAGTGGAAAAAGGGCGCGAAGCTATTGAAATGAGATTCACGCGAGAGCGTTGAAACTGATGGATATGTGCCCGCCTGTTCGCCGAGCTGACGCATGGCGTCACTGAACTGCTTCGCAGAATCAACGGTGATGGCACCATTTTGCGAATCAGCTTCCAGCTTGCGGAATGAATCACGCACGGCTTTGGCTTTTGTCAGATCAAAACCGGCTTCCGTAATCTGCGTGTCGTCAGTCTCAATCAGTGCAAAGAGAGGAATCCACTGCGACCGGCTGGAAAGCCAGCCTGTGAACTTGCGGTCGAAATCGGACTGAGTGCCGGGCATAGCCCTGTCGGACTTCGGAATATCCTCGAAATATGTTTGGAGGGCTTCAGCTGTATCACGCTCAAGCGGCGAGAGGGCGGCTTCCTGCCCTTCGATGATTTTCTTCATCGCCGAGGCCGAGAATTTCACATAATTTTCGGAAGATGGCCGAGGAATGGCGGTGTAAATCGGCATTCGGCCGATGCCACGGCGGTCGCGAATCGCTTTATAGTGCACAAAGCGACCACCCACTTCATAAGCCCGATTTTCAAGCTCGCTCAGCTTGACTTCCGGGGCCCCCATGCCGCCACCGCTCTTTTTCTGCATCAGGTTCCGAAACCAGTCTTCGTAAGAGATCAGGTTTCCATCGATGGTAACTTTGGCCTGCTGCAAATCGCTGGGCGAGACCCATTTTGAGCCGACACCCAGCTTGGCTGAATACTCATTGAGTTTTTTGCTGTGTGCTTCAGGCAGTTTGACTGTTTCCAGCAATTGTTTGAGCTGGTCGTGTGTGATGACCGGCGACTTGGCCAGCGATTCCAGCGAAGCTTTTGCCGAAGCATCAGTACCGGCATCTTCGATGGCAGCTTTCAGGGCGATTTTAATGGGTTCTGAAAGAATCTGCTCTTTAAGCGGCACGAATTCGGCCAGAATAAAGGGCTGATTGTCCCAGAATTCGTCGCGTGTCGGCATTTGCCAATCGATAAAAGCCGCCACAGGCCCCCATTTTGTTTCTTTGCCATCAGGGCCAGAGAGCTTGATTGTTTCACGCCCGTAAATCTGCTTGATTTCGTGACGGGCAACAGTATCCAGCGGCTTGACCCGGCCGGCTTCCATCACCGCGATATTGCCGAGTATCCCGGCTGGATCCTCAGCCTGGCCCAGGCCTGGAAACAGGCCAACAAGCAAAATCGCCAGACTGATTCGGCCGATAGTTCCCAATCGATTTTTCATGGCGAGTATTCCCTGATTGAGTGAAAACGTTGTGACGCTTCTCATAGCGTTGGTTCCGCTTTGATTTTCGACTTGGACGGGCGGTCTTTACCGGTACTGACCGGTGTTGAAACCTGGGCCTGCCGGGATTTGAATGGCCCACTCTTCATGTAAAATTGCAGGAATATACCAATGACTACAATCAGACAGCCGAGATACGTAATTCCCCAGACACGGTCGTGCCGTACCTGAAAGACTGAGACGAATTCGCCGGTGGCCTGACCTGATTCATCAAATTCAGGTATATAGTTCGACTGATAAAACGTGTAGCCACGCCAGATCATCGGGTTATTCATCGAGATCAAAACCGGCTTTGAAATCACTTTCTGCTTCGGGTCGGTCAATTCAATTCGGCTTTCAAAGCTTGAAGCCTGCTGTGTGCCCGGGTCCATTGCCGCTTCGAAATCGATCAGCTTGATTTCAAAATCAAGCTCCTTACGATCCACATCATAAGCGATTTCATACTTGTCAGACCCGATGAAAACCGGCTGGAAAAATGGCTTCAGGTCGCCTGTGCCCCTGACCCAGAATTCTTCCGTGGAGGAATCAACCGACATCTTACAGCGAATTGCCGGTATGCCCTTCTGACCCTGTGGCAGTTTAGCGGGCACATAAACCAGCTTCTCCACACCACTTGGGTAGTATTCATCCACCCGCAAGCGCCCGGCCATGCCGCCGCCACCACTGAAGGCCTGCACCGTCTCGCCTTTTTTGAGCTCAGCCGCCGTGCGGAAGCCCTCCCGGCCAAAGACGCGATAAAAAAGCCTGCCATCGCCCACACCCAGCACTTCAACATAGCCGAAAGTGCCCGGTGGCCGCGGCCTCATGTATGAAATACGGACCATCTGAGTGGCCCCCTTCGATGCATCACCCGGCACAAGGCTCGGAGCCTGCACCAAATCAGGCCAGCCGTAATGATCAAATGCCTGCCCGCCCGCCTTCTGAACCCGGAACCGCACGATCGCAATTTCAGGCTCGGCTGTCGCTTCAAACAGGAGATCGCTTGCACCAACGCCTTCCTCACCGCCCAGACGTGTCGGCATGCGAAGCGTGGTTTCGCCTTCCTGAGTTTTCAGGAATTCTACCGTCAGGTCGCTATCCGGAAGGGTCTCTTTCCGCGCCTGACCATCAATCACCCAATCGTAATAGCGTTTTTTGCCGGTTTTATCCGCATAATGCAGCCGGGCTGTTCCGTCTGCTGTCGTCAGCTTCGGTGGATTCAGAAAATCCTCTACTTTTTCCGCCAGATCGGGATCATTCTCAGGCAAGTTCTGAAACGCCACAATCGCCGGGCCTGCCGATCGAGCCACGCGGCCAAATCGCTGATCAGCTTTCAGCCAACGGCCGACTTCGCTGCCCAGAATGTCCTGACCATCAACCTGATTCGGCGCATTAATGATCAAGTGAGCGTCGATCATCGGACGCCCGGAATCAGCCTTTTCATGCACAAATTGAGCCCTGGCCGCAGGCAAAAAGCCGGTCACTTCCAGCTGAAACGGGTCTTTCGGCCGTGTCACTTTTTCAGTTCGACCCTCAGGCCAGGCAAAGGCGCTGGGGTAAAGATCCAACTCATATTCCTGCAGTGCAGTGACTTGACCCTGATCATTCTTCTCAGGCACTCGCACGCGAATCACCGGTTTCTGATCGCGTATCAACTGCTTCGTTGATTGCCCTTCAGCCAGGCCGACCTGACCGTCATCTGTGAACTTCTGACTGATCAACGAGCCGACGATCAACGTCAGCAGCCCGACGTGTGTCACCACAAAGCCGGTTTGATGCCGCTTCCACGGATATCGAATGGTGGCGGCACAGAGAATGTTCAGAAAAAGCAGTAAATTAATCAGATAGAAGATCGGGCTTCTGTAAACATAAGCCCGTGCGGCTTCTGCTCCATACCACGACTCAAAAAAAGTCGCATAGGCCAGCAGTAAAGCCATTGAAGATAGGCTGATCACCGCAAGCTTGAGGGAGGCAAGAAAACGGTAAACAATGCCAAAGAGACCATTGGCTGCCGAACTGGCTTTAGCTGGTTCAGCTGGCACCTGGGCTGGATTCGTTTTTGGAGAATTGGCCATGATGCTATCGATTTCAAGAGCCCAAGGCGGGCACTGCCGGTTGCTCAACAGGGGCGGGAACAACCATTACAACATGATTGTACGCTCTTCTTCAACCAATAACCAGTTGAGCGACCTTCGGCCGATTTCTGAGCAATCGTATTCGCTCACGGAAAAGCGGCCACAAAATGTGCGGCCGCTTAGCCATTTTTACCGCTTATTTACTGGCAATGCGGGATGTATCCCCATTCAACAAACTTCCTTTTTTCACGCCAGGAATCCGGACGAGCTTACCAGCCACCAGGCGACTTTCCAAGCCACCCGAGTATCGATCCCGATTCATCATCCAAAGCTCGCGGGCTCGATCCTCACTCCCGAAAAGCCTGCGCGATAAATCGTTCCAGCTCTCGCCCTCTTGAGAAATCAATACCCCGCGGGCCATCTCCTCAGCCGACACCTGACGAACTGAATCGTAAGTCCCAGAAATTGAAGCTGTTGAATCAGATATACGATCAACCGGATTGGCCTGATTCACGAGCCCGGAATCAAGCTGGCCCGGCTCGGTCGATCGCTCAGTCACCGTCCGGCTACCATCTCCTAAAGTATCTGTCTGAGATGACTTCCGGAATGAATCATCAGAAGAATTCAATGAAATATTGCGAGCGTTAGACGATGTATCCGAATCATTTGAAGTCTTTTCATTTTCGGAATTTGTTGATAACCCGGAAGAACTTGATTCTTTGCTCTCGCCGGTGAGTTCGCTACTGGAAGTGCTCGTTGACGATGAGCCGGAATAGTCAATTGATCCCGATGTTGAACTACTGCCCGATGAAGTTGAACCAGCGTCTGCGGCTTTGTTCAATTCAGCTTGCGATTCACTGGAAGTGTTTATAGTATCGGAACCTGTGATGCCTGAATCGCTGCCGGAAGTTGCAGATTTTTCTTCGGAGGTATTTGACTCGGATGCGGATGAAGTTGGCTCGTCTTTCTTTTCCAATTCGGCTGAGGCGCTCGTTGTGCCTTCGCTATCGGTCGTATCAACTGATGTTGCCGGTTTATCCTTATCATTAGATGAATCAGAAACAGGAGTTGCAGAAAGTAATCCGTCATTCGATGTGCTGCTGGCTGACGAGTCGTTGATGGGTGTGTCCGCAGTTGATTCAGCACTTTCAGCCGATCCCGAAGTCGTCTCATGCGACTGATCAGTAATTGGAGGCGGATCGGAAACCACTGAGCTTGCAGAACTTGACGAAATTTCCGACGAAATCGGCGGGCTTTCGCCAGTGCCGGTCGAAGTCTCGGTTGAAGCGGTTGAGGAACTCGTAGCACTGGTATCGCCTGAGGTTGTGGCGCTGGAAATACTATCGCTGGAATTCAGGGAGGAGGCATCGCTGGTGGTGCTTGAGCCAAGACCTGAATGATCGCTGGAACTTATTTTATTTTCAGTAGTTAAGCTGGAAGTATCCGAATTATTTTCTGGTGTTGTTGAAGAAAACTCACTCGTTTTTGATTCCGATTGACTGGTTTCTTCGTTCATATTTGCAGTGTCTTTGATGGACGAATTTTGTGATTCGACCACTGCATTTTTTTCTGAGGATTGGCCGGAGGGCCTGAGATCGACCTGGGTAATAATGGCCAAACCTATAATTAAACTATAGTGAGCAATGATTTTAAGGCTTAATAAGAAGTTTCTCATGGTGCATTTCGTGAGTCAAGCGATTCAAAGTTGCAGTTTCGGGAACATCCTCTTTATCGGCGAATGATTTTTCAAACTTCAGAAAATTTACAAAAAATTCAAAAAAGATCTTCGACCTTGTTCGGATCGAACGATGCATATAGGATTAAGTGTATGTATTCGATGAAGGATTGTTCGCAAGTCGGGGTTTAACGATGATCAGGTCGTGGTTCCAGCGCAATCGCATCCTCCTTTTCCTGACCGGTCTCATAGTTGCAACAGGGATGGTTGTCGGGGCACAGGCCCCCGACCTTACTCCGACACAGGTTGACCAGATCACCGCCCGGCTGGTCTCGCTGATTGTCGAAAATCAACATATCGCCAAGCCAAAAATCGACGACGCCATCTCCCAGCGATGGGTCCGAAATTTCATCAAATCACTCGACCCGCAGAAAATCTATTTTCTGAAGTCTGACGTTGATGGTTTCATGAAGCAGGAAAAAGAGCTTGATGATCAAATCAAGGATGGCAAAATCGAGTTTGCCGAATCGGTTTTCAAAACCTTTCTAAAACGCGCAAGTCAGACTAATGGCTGGATTCAGGAATTTCTCAAGGCCGACGTCGATTTCAGCGTTGATGAAAGCATTCCGGATAACCCCGACAAAACCGAGTATCCGGAGAACGACGAAGAGCGTAAGGACCGCTGGCGCAAACGGATAAAACTTGATCTGCTGCAATACAAGGTGGACGATGTCAAGCTTGACGAAGCCCGCCAGAAGCTCACGGTACGTTATCGCGACCGAATGCGAGCTTTTAACCAGATCAATTCGAACGAGCTCCTTGAAATTTATCTGACATCACTCCTGACGGCCATCGACCCACACTCAAGTTACATGTCGCCCAAGACTTGGGAAGATATGCTCCAGAGTTTGCGTCTGGAACTAGAAGGAATTGGTGCGTCGCTCGCTTCCGAAGACGGTTTCGCAACGATCAAGGAAGTTGTTCCTGGCGGTGCTGCTGACAAGGACGGCCGCCTGCAGGTGGAAGATAAAGTCGTTGGAATCCTGAAAGATGACGGCACTGAAGAGGATTTTGTCGAGAAGAAATTGAGCGACGTCGTTCGCAAGATTCGAGGCCCCGCAGGCACGAAAGTCAAGCTGATTGTTCAGCCGAATGGCTCACGGGAACGCAAGGTTTACGAACTGACACGCCAGAAGATCGAGCTCAAAGAGCAGCATGCCAAGGGCAAGTTGATCGAAACCAAGGGCGAAGATGGCAAAATGGTGAAAGTCGGCGTGATCAATCTGCCCGCTTTCTACGGTGACACTCAGGCGATTTTTCAGGGCAATCCGAATGCCGTCAGCGCCACGCTCGACTGCAAGAAGATTATCGCCGATTTTAAAAAGCAGAATGTTGACGCCATTTTGATCGACCTTCGCGGCAATGGCGGCGGACTTTTGCAGGAAGCGATCACGCTCTCTGGCCTCTTCATCGACCAGGGCCCTGTGGTGCAAGTGCGTCAGGCTTCTGGAGTTCGGCACCTTGACGACGACAAGGCCGGCACGGAATGGTCTGGGCCGATGGCTGTGCTGATCGATAAAACCAGTGCCAGCGCGTCTGAGATTTTCGCTGGCGTGATTCGCGACTACAATCGCGGCCTGATCATTGGCGATTCAAGCACCTTCGGTAAAGGCACCGTGCAGAGCATTGTGCCGCTTAACGAGCAGGTTCGCATCAAGGAGCCAGATCTTGGTGCCCTCAAGCTGACCATTCAGCAATTTTACCGAGCCAACGGCGAAAGCACTCAGATTGAAGGAGTTAAGCCGCATGTGCATATCCCTTCAGTTCGTGACCAGGCCGATTTTGGCGAGGGCAAAATGGATTACGCCCTGAAATTTGACAAGGTGCCCTCGCTGGAACGTGACAACTTCCAGATGATCACACCGGAGATTGTCGCCAAACTGGCTGAAGACTCAAAAAACCGCCGAAGCAAGGACGAAAAATTCCAAAAGCAGGAAGAGATGATTCGCAAGGCGGTTGATCGAAAGAAACGGGAAAGCATCTCTCTGAACGAAGCAAAGTTCCGCTCTGAATTTGTGCCGGAAGAAGATCCCGATAACCCGGAAAAGAAGTCCAAGGATAAAGATCAGCCGAAAAAGCGTTTTGCCGAACGGCCAATTTGGGAATCGGAATTCTACAACAACGAAGTCATGCGAATCATGGCCGAATATGTTGAAATTCTCAAAACCAAGCCATCTGTTAAAGCCGCTGCACGCTGATTTTTTGCCTAAACATTTCGGGCCTGAATCAGTTAAACCTGATTCAGGCTTTTTTATGGCAGCTTGGCTTTCAAATTTCCCCATAATTTGTGAAGCAATTTTCTTTTTTTGCTGAAAATCTATATGATGTAAGTGGATAAAAGTATGGATGATCGGCAAGTCCGATATCCTCTCAATCTGGTCTGAACCGAGATCAATGCACGAAGATTTGTCGAAGCCGGGTAATCCCAAGCGCGTCGTTCTCGCAATGAGTGGCGGCGTGGATAGTTCCGTCGCAGCCTGGATCTTAAAAAATCAGGGCTACGACGTTGTCGGCCTCTTCATGCGCACTGGATCTCATTCCGAAGACTACGAACGACGATCGAAAACCTGCTGCTCCATCACCGATTCACTCGACGCCCAGCGCGTGGCAGACCGGCTCGGCATTCCTTTTTTCGCACTCGACTTCGAAAACGACTTCGGCCGGATTGTCGATTACTTCGTTGATGAGTATTTTCAGGGGCGAACACCTAACCCCTGCGTGATGTGTAATATCTGGCTCAAGTTTGGCAAGCTCTGGGCTTATGGTCAGAAGATCGGTGCCGATTATGTCGCGACGGGCCACTATGCACGAATGTTGGAAGATGCCGAGGGGAACCCACGAATCGCCCGCGGCCTTGATTCAACAAAAGATCAGTCTTATGTCCTCTCAGGTCTGAAGAAGAATGTACTGAACAAAATTCTTTTCCCTGTGGGTGATTTTCCGAAGTCTCAGATCCGCGAAATGGCCCGTCAGCTTGATCTGCCTGTACACAGCAAGCCCGACAGCCAGGAGATCTGCTTTATTCCGGACAATGATTATGTCCGATTTGTCCGCGAGCAGGTGCCCGACCGGCAGACATCCGGCATTTTCACAGACAAATCCGGCAGGGAGATTGGCACGCACGACGGTTTTGAAGGCTTTACTGTCGGCCAGCGGCGGGGCATTGGTATCGCTTCTAAGAACCCGCTTTATGTGCTCCAGATTTTGCCTGAATTCAATCAGGTGGTGATTGGCGATCGGGAAGACCTCCTGAAAACCGGCCTGATCGCTCACCGATTCGGCTGGCATCTCGCCCCTCCTTCAGAAAAAATCCGTTGTTACGCCCAGATTCGGGCCCGCCACAGCGCAGTTTCTGCATGGGCCTGGTGCCAGCCAGGCGATCCTTCCACCGTTCATGTGGAGTTTGATCAACCACAGCCGGCCGTGACGCCAGGGCAGGTTGTGACACTCTATGAAAATGATATGGTTCTGGGCGGCGGCTGGATTGAAGCTGCCATTGATTCATCCGCTGATACGGCTCTGAATCAGGCGGTCCAAGCCTCCGAATGATCTGAAGAAAATGCCTGAATCAAGTGAAGCCGGCCTGAACACTTCGACCAACCTGCTGGATCAATCAGCAGGTGGCATTACCGCCGCACGCATTTATCTGCTATCGATGGGAACGGCCCAAACCAGCGAACCGCCTCATTTTAATGCAATTTTTCAAACAGATAACACGATTATTCAAGGCAAGCTCGAAGAATTACATTTAAGCCTGCATGGACATTCCTCTGAACGACCCTCATATCGGTCGATTCAATTTGAAAATGTCATGCAGGCAATTGAATGTGATTACATTTTCATTTTCGATAACCGTCAGGTGCCTTCATCGAGGTGGTTTCTCGAGAGTCTTAACCAACTGCGATCAGGTCATGCTGATTTATTGATCCATCCAGCGAAGGGCTCCGGAATTTTCAACAAGATACTCAACCAATTTGTCGGTTTACTGACAAAGTGTAAATCGCCCGAATCAAATGCAATGGCATTTCGGAAGTCAGCGATTGCTTCGCGTCATCCTGCGATACGCCCAGCAGGAAAATGGCTTTCGGTCGAGCTGCAATTACGTGTTCCGTCTGAAAAATGCACGTTTCTGGCTGATACAAATGCAACTGCTATTTTATCGCCAGTTCCTCGCAAAACCGAATTCAGCTTCATTAAATCATTTATTGACCATCGTTTCGGCAATGCCTCCCGACTGATCCAATTCTGTGCAGTCGGTTTTTCAGGCATGCTTATTGACCTGACATTTTACGCACTTTTTCAGGAATTTTTTCGAAATTCGGGCCTCAAGAATTACTCTGTGCCAATCATCGGCGGCACGTTCGACCTGGCCTTTGCCGGTTTTCTGGCGGTCTGGCTGGCGATGTCCTGGAATTTCATTCTTAATCGTCGCCTCACCTTCAACGATGCCAGGCGCAATTCCTCCATCTTTCGCCAATATGTTACCTATGCCACAGGCAACGCCCTGGCAATTGGTGTGAGCCTGCTGGTCCGGCTTTGGCTGCCAACTCAAATTGCATTTTTTGATGATCACAAACTCGCCGCGGCACTTGTCGGCATCATTCTGGCAACGGGCATCAGCTTCAGCATGGCAAGGTATTTTGTGTTTAAATCATAATTTTACACAAAACAATCTTGTTCTCACTTTTGCATCTCAATACCCGGCTATCGCTTGACAACTAAGCACTAATTCGTTGTGATAAATTCATCATTCAGCAACTCTAAAATATCGCCTCCGCCAGATTTGGCGACACGGATAAATCAAGCCATGCACAATCGCCCATCAACCAATCACTTCCTCCTTTCGCTGGCCTCAATCGCTCTGGCAGTTTCATTGGCTGGATGTGGCGGCAAGCCTTCTGAAAATAAGGCGCCAGCCACTTCAGGCCCGGCGGCCTCTGCCTCGCCCAGCGCATCATCCAAACCGGTCGTCTTTGTTGGGTTTGATGGCAGCCCGCCGCTGATCGAAGCCATGCGTCAGGGAAAAATTCAGGGTCTCGTTCTGCAAGACCCATTTCAGATGGGCTATAAGTCGGTGGTAGCGATCAGTAACATCCTGCGCAAAAAGCCGGTTGAAGCCGTGATTGGCACCGGCGAGCACATGATTACTCCTGAGACGGTTGACAAACCTGAAATGAAAGATCTTGTGCTTCCGCCCAAAGTTGAGCACACAACCGACAGCAAGGCCACGGGCAAGAAGGAAAAAACGTATCGTGTGATGGTCATTCCGAAAGGCACCACCCACGAACACTGGAAGGCAGTGCATGCCGGGGCCGCCAAAGCAGCCGCAGAGCTGGGCGATCTGGAAATCATCTGGCAGGGTCCGACAAAAGAAGATGACCGGGCCGACCAGATTAAACTTGTTCAGAGTGCCATTGCGTCAAATGTCGATGGAATGATTCTGGCCCCGCTTGATGCAAGAGCACTGGTAGAGCCTGTTGAACAGGCCATCGCCAAAAATATTCCCGTTGTCATTTTTGATTCGGCACTTGAGTCAAAGAAAATTGCCGGTTATGTCGCCACAAATAATTACAACGGCGGCGTGATTGCGGCCAAACGGCTTGGAGAATCGCTGGGCGGCAAAGGGCGGATTATTCTGCTGCGTTACAGCGTTGGTTCGGCAAGCACCGACGAACGCGAAAAAGGCTTTACCGACACGATTGCCAAGGAGTTTCCCGGTATCACGTATTTGTCAAATGATCAATATGCCGGGGCCACAGCAGATTCAGCACAGCAGGCATCGCAAAACTTGATTGCACGCTATCGTGGCCAGATCGATGGCGTATTCTGCCCCAATGAGTCAAGTACACTGGGCATGCTGAGAGTGCTTGATTCCATGGGCCTGACAGCACACAAATAAGCCCAGATGCAGGATTCAATTGCATTTCAACTCAGCCTGCGTGAGATTTCCAAGAAGTACGGGCCTACCCGTGCTCTGGACGGGCTTGATCTTGAAATGCGCAGCGGCGAGTGCCTGGCGATTGTAGGTGAAAACGGCGCTGGCAAAAGCACTCTGCTGAAAATCATCAGTGGCCAGGTTCGCCCTGACAGTGGTCAGATGCAACTGGATGATGTTGAATATCGACCCCGAAATCCGCGTAGTGCGATGCAATCGGGCGTGGCGATTGTGCATCAGGAGCTTTGTCTGGCCCCGCATCTCTCTGTAGAAGCGAATATTCTGCTGGGAAGAGAGCACAGCCGATCAGGTTGGATCAACCGCAAGACCTCAAAAGACCGCTGCCGGGCCATTCTGGGCGAACTCGATCATTCTCAATTGAAATTGGACACACCTGTCGGACAATTAACGCCCGGGCTTCGTCAGATTGTTGAAATTGCCCGTGCTCTGGCTTCTGATGCCCGAATATTATTACTCGATGAGCCGACCAGCAGCTTAAGCGAAGCCGACACCCGAAAGCTGTTCGTGGCGATTGAACGGCTGAAATCGCGTGGGCTTGCGATTGTATTTATCAGCCATGCGCTTGAGGAAGTGCAACAGGTAGCCGACCGCATTGCTGTGATCCGCGATGGCCAACTGGTGCGCGTGGCTGAGAAAAAGGATTGGGATACAAATTCAATCATCGCCGCAATGGTCGGCCGATCAATCGAAGATCTTTATCCACAGCGAAATGCAATTGACATTTCTGGGGAAAAACCGCTGATTGATGTGCAAAACCTATCCGGGCAAGTTTTACCGAAACAAGCCTCATTTCAATTGAAACGGGGTGAGATCTTTGGCATTGCCGGGCTGATTGGTTCAGGCCGCACGGAAATGGCCCGTTTGCTGCTGGGGCTTGACCGACAGGTAAACGGTCAGATCAAATTAAATCATCATGAAATATCACGGCGAAGTTCCGTTCGAAGCCGATTGCAACGGGGCCTTGGCCTTTTGAGTGAAGACAGGGCAGGAGAGGGGCTGGCACTGGCCCGCTCTGTTGAGGCAAATATTCATTATCCTGTGTATCGGCAATTTTCCCGTTTTGGTTTCATTTCAAGACAAATGACAACGAGAAATGCAATCGACTGGATTCGCAGACTTGGTATTAAATGCCATTCACCCAACCAACCTGTTCAGCGGCTCTCCGGCGGAAATCAGCAGAAAGTGGCTTTGGCCCGACTTTTCGGCCAGAATACTGATGTATTGATTCTCGACGAACCGACACGCGGCGTAGATGTGGGGGCCAAAGTTGAAATTTATCGACTGATTCGAGAGCAGGCCGCTGCCGGCAAAGCCATTTTGCTGATCAGCTCTTATCTGCCTGAACTTTTCGGGCTTTGCGACAGGCTTGCCGTCATGCATGGCGGAAAACTATCTGAGGCAAGAGATATCAGGCAATGGTCAGAAGAATCGGTCATGCAATTAGCCACCCAGAGCGCATGAAAAAATACAATCAGAATGAAATAAAATGAGAGAGCCCGCATTGACTGAAACCAGATCATCTGAATCAAAAAACATGCGATTTTCGGCAATTCTTGCGGCCGGCGGACCATTTATCGGCCTCTTGATTGCAATTCTGCTCTTTTCATGGCTTACCCGAAATGAGGGGACATTTCTTACCGAATTCAATTTCAGAACCATTGCTGTGCAATCGGTCATCGTCGGCCTCTCAGCTCTCGGAATGACACTTGTCGTGATTTCTGGCGGAATTGATCTCTCCGTTGGCTCACAAGTGGCACTCGTCACTGTTGTAACAGCCCTGATGGGCCGCGACCATGCCTGGCCGCTTTTATTCTGTATGCTGGCCGGAATTTTCATCAGCACACTTGGTGGTCTTTTGAATGGAATTGCAATCGACCGGCTCGGGCTTTTACCATTTATTGTCAGCTTAGGCACACTTCAGATTTTCCGAGGTTCAGCCAAATTACTGGGAAAAAATACTGCTGTTTATTTCCCTACTGAATTGAAACCCGCATGGCTCAGTGAAATCATGGCCATTGAAACTGGCCCGAAATTGCAATCGATCGCCACCAGTTTACCAGCACCGGCCGGCAGAATTCTGACAATCGTACCATTAGCAGTCTGGTTTCTATTTGTAATGGCATTAATTGTCTGGGTGATGCTTCGAAAAACGACCTGGGGCCGCTATGTGGTTGCCATCGGCTCAAATGAGGCGACGGCAAGGCTCTGTGGTATCAGAGTCAGTCTGGTCAAGATTTCGGTTTACACGATTTGCGGCTTACTTACAGGGCTTGCCGGAATCATGCAATTTGCGGAAATGAACGGCACAGGCGACCCAGTGGTGGCCGCCGGGCTTGAGCTTGAAGTGATTGCTGCCGTTGTCATAGGCGGGGCCTCGCTGGCAGGTGGCGAAGGCTCAATACTTGGCACGCTTGTTGGCGCTTTTATTATGAGAGTTCTGCGCAGTGGCTGTGTGCACGCGGGCATTCCAAATGCAACTCAGGATATTTTAATCGGCGTGATTATTGTCGCTGCCGTTGCGATGGATCAGTTGCGCATGCGGCTGGCAAGGCGAAGTATCGGTGGGGCCTGAATATTCAATCGCCTAAATGCAATTGATCCGTTTTTATCGCTGGAAGTTCAATCCATTTCGATACACCATCTGCATCAATAAAACCCAATTG
>JBILGL010000631.1:0-2730 GCA_044351075.1 Isosphaeraceae bacterium
CACATACCTTCTGGACTGGATGTGGCTGGATCAGACGCGATGTCTTTCTGAGTCTGGGTGGTTTTGACCACTGGCGATATCGGAAGCCGGCCATTGAAGATATTGAATTTGGTTATCGGCTGGTCGCTGCAGGCCACCCGATCGCACTGACGAGGGATGTGCTTTGCAAGCATCGCAAAAAATGGACGTTGCGGTCGATGCTTCGAACCGATTTCATGCAGCGAGGGCTACCCTGGAGCCTGCTTTTGCTCCGTTCCAAACGAGAGGCGAATGACCTCAATGTCGATCGTCGTCAGAAAGTCGCTGCCCTTTCCGCGGCAGCCTTCTGGCCTTCGCTCCTGCTCAGCCTGATTGATCCCGCCATCGGCTTATTGGCCGTCTTCACGGTAATTTTGCTCATGGTTTCAATCAACCAGCGATTTTACAAGCTCCTGTGGCGTCAGGGTGGCATTCGGTTGGCGGCTGCCGGGCTGCCGCTGATGCATCTTTATTACCTTGTCTGCCTTTCCAGCTATGCCACGGCGATCATGGTCTGGCTGATGGTTGACCGGCTCGGCATTGGCAGAAAAATGGCTGATTCCATGGCCCTCGGCCAGGGCCCTCACCTGTCACAATCAGCGAAGGAATCGCGCCTGAGGCATGAGTTACAGCAGCCCTGATTCCCGAGTGCATCTATTTGTCCAAATCATGTGCTAAGGCATTATGAATTATCAACTTAATTGATTTTTATGAGTCGTCCGCAGATCATCATTGATGGCCGCAGGCTGACACGCCAGGCCACGGGCGTTGGCCGATACCTCAGCCTGCTTTTGAACCAGTGGGCGATTGCCCCCGAACAATTGCCATTTCAGCCAATCGTCAAGCTGCATCGGCCTGACAATTCATCTCAGGGTGCCTGGCAATCTGTTATTCCCAGTCAAACGAACGGCTCACGATTGCCGGGACTGGTCTGGGAGAATCTCTGCCTTGCCACTTCTGCCGATCGACACCAGCCACTTTTCGCACCCGCCAATCTGGTGCCTCAGCGATGGCGTGGGCCGGTGGTGCTGGTTGTTCACGACACTTTTGCCGAATATCCCGACAGTGGCCTGAGCTTCATGCAGCGGCTTCAATTCCGGGCCCGCTATCGGTTTGCAGCCAGCCGTGCAAATCTTATTCTGACCCCTTCAGAATCAACAGCAGCCGACGTACAGACGTTTTTTGCCGTGCCCCAGTCCCGCATTCGTGTTCTGCCGCCCGGCCTTCCTGCTTGCTTCAGACCTGACTATCAATTGTGGAGTGAGAATAAAGAATTAAAAGAACCCTTTGTGTTATTTGTCGGGAAAAAATCGAGGCGGCGTCATTTTGACCAGCTCATTCAGGCCGTTGGCAGCATCCGCCGCAAAGGCTATCCTCTACAGCTAGTGGCAGTTGGTCCAAAAGATAATATTGAAAGAACTTATGACTATGTCAACGATCTGGGCCACGTGCCTGACGACGACTTGATTCGCCTCTACCAGCGAGCCATCGGGCTGATTTGCCCTTCCACGCGAGAAGGCTTCGGCCTGCCTGTTCTGGAAGCCCTGGCCTGTGGCTGCCCTGTTGTGACGATAGCCAAAGGGGCCATCAGTGAAATCGCGGGAGATTGCTGCCTATCGCTCCAAAGCCCTGATGCTTCTGACTTAGAAACAAAAATAATGAGCTTGTTAAATAGCGAGACTCTGCGACAAAGTCTTCGTGAACAAGGGATTGAGCGAAGCAGGCGTTTTCAGGTAGGCCAGTTTGCGTCGGATGTTGCCGCTGCGATTGCCGAATTTTGTGGCTGATCGAGCCACCAGCGGCTGGGAATGATCCGAACCGGTTGCTTTCGTGGCCTTCTGCCGATCAAAATCCAGCACTGGGCCAGGTCGTGCCAGCCCATGATTGAAATTAGCAGCCGCTGCACCAGTACCAGGCTTCGGCTCTGCCGCCAGCGCACGCCGATGGATCCAACCTTGACCCATTCAAAATGTTCAAGCATCAGCTCCTGCCAGTGCTTCAAATCGGCCAGATAGCGATGGGTTGGGTCGAGGTGCGCTGCGTTGGTGCCAAGGGCAGGCACACGTATTTCGATCTGACCGCTCGGGTGCAGCAAGCGTGCCAGTTCCGCCAAGGCTGGGCGTGGGTCATTCAGGTGTTCAAGCACACTTTCAGCAAGTATTTGCGTAAACACTTCCGAATTAAAAGGTAATCGCCTGATATCGGCTTTAAGATCAACCAATCCGCCGAAATCGTGCAGGTCTGAGTTAATCCAGCCGGGCTTTGGCTCCGGGCCGCTGCCGATATTCAGCTTGAGTGGCTCATGATTGGTTGCCATGTCCGTCAGGCGACTTTGGGCTCGTCGGCGTGGTGGGATTTCGTTTCATGGTGGGCTTCATGCAGCAGTCGCCCACGATCTGCGAGAGCTTCATTGATCCACTGAAAATACTGATTTAAGTGATTCTCTTCATTATACTTTGATAATATGGCCCGATGCCCCCGCTGGCCATCGGCATCGGCAAGTTCCGGCTGATTCAAATAAAAATTCATCTGCTCGAGAAGAGACTTTTGATCGTCAAAAGTCCTTCCTCCACCGGAGCTTCGCAAAATGCCCGGCAAGGCGCCCAGATCACGCCCCAGCACCGGCCTGCCCTGAGCAAACGACTCAAGCACCACATAACCGAACGTCTCGGGTACGAGAGACGGCACTACCACGGCCCGTGCGTCTCGAAA